>JAYSMB010000179.1:0-2801 GCA_043725065.1 Burkholderiales bacterium | reverse complement strand
GGCGAGCAGGCCGTCGGCCCAATCGGCGAACTTCTTCGCGAAGCCGTTCTTGCCGGGGTCGGACACGCTCGCGTTGCTCATCGCCAATGTCAGTTCAGGCAGGTTCGCCAGCGCCGCCGACACCTTGGTGCCGTCGAGCTTCAGGCTGCCGTCCTTTTGAAACTCCAGGCCGATGTTGCTCAGCGCGGCGTATTGTTTGGAGGCGCCGCCGGGCTGGCTCACCAACGCGCGCAGCTGCGTTTGCAACCCGGTGGTCAGCGCGTCGCCCTGCAGCAGCGCGCCCGATTTGGCGCTCGCGTCGTAGCGGGTTGCGTTCGCAAGGAACGACGAGAGGTCGTTGTACGCGCCGACGAACTTGTCCAGCATCGCCTTGATCGAGGCCGTGTCGCTCGCGACGGTGACGATCGCAGGTGTGGTCGTGACCTTGTTCAGCGTGAAGGTGATGCCGTCGACGACGTCGGTCAGCGTGTTGCCGGCGGTGGTCACGGCGATGCCGTTGATCGTGGCCTGCGCGTTGGCGGCCGATTGCGTCAGCGTGCTCTGGGCCGCGCCGGCCGTCGGGTCGAAGCTCAGGCGCGAGAGGCCGGTGTTGTTGTTGTTCGTGCCGTCGGCGTCGGTCACGCTGACCTTGAAGCCATTTTCGGCACCGGTCTTGGACGATTGCAGCGCCAGGCGTGAGCCGGCCGCATCGGTGATCAGCGTGGCGCTGACGCCCGCGGCGGCCGCGTTGATCTTGTCGCGGATCGCGCCGAGCGAGGAGTCGCTCGCGCCGATCGGGATCACGATGTCCTGGGAACCCGGCTTGGCCGTGAAGGCGGTCTGGCCCGGTGCCCAGGTGCCGAGCCGCAGCGTGATCGAGCCGGTGCCGACCAGCGATGTGGCGGCCGCGAATTGCCCGGCCGTGCTGACCGTGCTCTGCGTGGTCGACAGGGCCGAGACGGCCACCGAATAGCTGCCGGGCACCGCCTTGTCGGTCGAGGTCGCGGCGACCGTGCTCGCATCGCTCGAGGCGGCCTTCGTGACGGCATAGCCGCTTGCCTCGTGCAGCGGTGCCGCCGCATCGCGAAACGCCGACACCAGCGACTGCATCTGGCCGAACGCCGACAACTTGGTCTGCATCGTGGTGGCGGTGGTCTGCAGCTTGGTAAGCGGCTGCTTCTCGACGTTCAACAGCGATGTGATGATGTCTTCGACCTTCAGGCCGCTGCCGATGCCGGCCGATGAAATGGTGGCCATGGGGGTTCCTTGGTTGTCGATTCAGGGTCTGCGCATGCAGACCCGTGACGGGGAAATCGGCACACGACGCCGGAACTTGAGCGCGATCGCCATTGCCATCGCCAGCGCGGCCGCCAACGCAAACGGCCGCGCGGTGGCGGCCGTTCGGCGTCGCGGGCGCCGCGCTCTCAGCCCTTGAGCAACTGCAGCACCTGCTGCGGCAGCTGGTTGGCCTGCGCGATCATCGCGGTGCCCGCCTGTTGCAGCACCTGGGCACGCGAGAGGTTGGCGGTTTCCATCGCAAAGTCGGCGTCCTGGATGCGGCTGCGCGAGGCGCTCAGGTTGTCCGAAGTGACCTGCAGCGTCGAGATCGTCGACTCGAAGCGCGATTGCAGCGCGCCGAGCTTGGCCCGTTCGCCGTTGATGAACGCGAGCGCCGAGTCGACCGTCTTCAACGCGTCGGTGGCTTTCGAGAAGCTGCTCACGTCGAGGTTCGAGACCGTGTTCAGCGCCGAGCCGGCGGTGGTCAGCGCGGTCGAGGCCGAGGCGACCGAGAACGATTTTTCCGAGTCGAGCGTGAGCGTGCCACTGACGACCGCCTGCTGGCCGGCGCCGCTCGCGGCGGTGAGCGTGACGGCTGCCCCGGCGTTCGCGCCGGCCGCGTCGAGCTTCTGCACCGAGGTCGTGCCGGCATTGGTGCCGGCGAGGTTGGCCACATAGATGTCGTTGCCGGCCGCGTTGCTCAAAACGACGGCAGTGCCGGCGGTGTTGAGCGAGGCCGTCACGCCGGTCTTCGACGACTGGTCGTTGATCGCCGATGCGGCCGCGGCAAGGCCGCCGGTGGTGTTGAACGACACGACGGTCGGGGTGCTGTTGTCCGACTGCAGCGTGAGCGAATACGAACCCGCCGCACCGAACGCCAGCTCGAGTTGGGTGCGCGCCGTGGCGCCGACGCCGGTGCTGCCCTTGACGGCATTGATCTGCGCGGCGGTCGCCTGCGCGGTGGCGCTCGCGACCGTGGTGATCGACTGGCTGCCGAGCGCGCCGTTGATCGTGATCGCGCCGGCGCTGGTGCCGTTCGCGCCCCAGGCGGCGCTGGCCGCGGCCACGCCGGCGCCACTGGCGGCGGTGTTCTGGTGGTTGCCGTAGACGTTGGTGCGCAGGTTCGACGAACTCGCAACGATCGTCTGATTGGCGTTCGCGCCGACCTGAAACTGCTGCGTGCCGAAGCTGCCGTCGAGCAGCTTCTGGCCGTTGAACTCGCTGGTCTGGGCGATGCGGTCGAGCTCGGAGACGAGCTGCGTCACCTCCTGCTGCAGCGCTTGGCGGTCGCTGCCGCTGTTCGAGGCGTTGGCCGATTGCACGGCAAGTTCGCGCACCCGCTGCAGGATCGTGCCGGCCGCCTGCATCGCGCCTTCGGCCGTCTGTGCGAGCGAGATGCCGTCGTTGGCGTTGCGCGCCGCCTGGTTCAGGCCACGGATCTGCGCGGTGAAGCGCTCCGAGATCGCGAGGCCGGCAGCATCGTCCTTCGCGCTGTTGATGCGCAGGCCCGACGACAGGCGGTTGATCGCCGTGCCGAGGTCGTT
>JAYSMB010000178.1:0-2543 GCA_043725065.1 Burkholderiales bacterium | reverse complement strand
CTCGGCCTGGCGATCGTCAAGCACGTCATCCAGCGCCACGGCGGCGAACTCGACGTCGCGAGCGAGGTCGGCAAGGGATCGACCTTTCGTCTGGTCCTGCCGGCGGCGCGGGTTCGCGGCGGCACGACGGTGGCGATTGCCGCTACGGACGAGCCGGCCGATATCGGCGCGCGTTGAGAGGCTGTTGCGCCGGCTCGCATCTCAATTCGCCGCTGCGCTGCGGCGATAGATGTCGGTGAGGTCGTCGTCGTTGCGGTTGCGCCGTTCGCGGCCGACGAATTGCCAGGGCGGGGCCGCCTTCTGGGTGCGCGGCAACAGCATGAACTCGCATGAGGTCGCGGCCGCCGGGGTGACCGCGTCGACGCGATAGCCGCCGAAGTACTCGAGGGCGGCGACTTGCGCGCGTGCCATTCCCGGCGCCGCGACGCAGGCGCCGGCAGGCACTTGGCGGACGATCCGCTGCACCATCGAGCGGTAGCCGCGCGCGTTTTCGAGCGGCGGCAGAAACAGCGTCGCTGCGAGCAACAGGCACAGGCTTACCCCTCCCGCGGGCAGGATCAGGCTCTTCCAGAGCGGATGGCGGCTGCGCCCGGTGCGCCACTTCACCAGCCAGGCCCAGGCGATCGTGCCGAGGATCGCAAAGGCCAGCGCGATCGCGGAGAAGCGGCTCTCGTAGCCTAGCGACAGCTTCGCGATGTTGGCGGCCGGTTGAGCCGGAAAGCCTGTCTGCATCGAGACATAGAACACCCAGCCTGTAGCCGCGACGATCGTGAAGAAGAACACCGAGAACCAGTCGATCGCCGCAGCCGCGCTGCGCTGCAGTGTCGGCAAGGCGAACGCCGCGAGCACGGCCAGCGGCGGCAAAGCGAGCATCAGCGCGCGGTCTGATCCGGCCATCGCCACCCAGACGACGATCAGGGCGACGGTGCAGCCGAGCGGCATCGCAAGGTGCTCGCTGAGCAGGCGTCGCCGCCATTGCCAGACCGTCCAGAGCGCCAACAGCCAGGCCGGCCAGGCGAACCAGGCGAACTGGCGGATGAGGCTGACGACCTGCGCCGCATCGTGGTATCCGCCGAGGCGGTACGCCCAAGCGCCGAGTGCCAGCCCAGCGCCTATCGACAGCAGCGCACCCGCGGCGATGAAGGCGGCGAGGCGTCGCGCCCCCGGTCGCTTCGAAACCAGGGACAGCAACGCTCCGACGATCGCCAGCAGCAAGGCGATGCTCGGCGCGCCGCTCGCCGCGAGCGCGGGCAGGGCGAGCGCGGCAGCGAGGTCGCCGGCGATGGGGCGTTGCGGACTCGCCGCGAGCCCGTAGAGGTAGAGCGACACGGCCGCGAGTTGGGCCAACTCGGGGGTTGTCTCGTGGCCGAGCTGAAGCAGCCCCAACGAGGCGATCACGGCCAGCACCGCGCCGTCGGCGATGGCCCGCGCATAGTCGACCGGGGCCGCCTCGCCGCCGAAGGCGAAAGGCAGCGGTTGCGCCGATTCGGCGCGTGCCAGGTGATAGGCGGCGTACCAGGTCAAGGCCAGCGCGACGGCGAGCAACAAGGCGAAAGGCACGCGCGCCGCGAACGCGGGATCGAGCCAGGGACTCGTCAGCTTGACGAAGACGGCGCCTATCCAGTACGGCAGCAAAGCGCCATCGGTAGGCAGGCCGCCGATCGTCGGCGCCAACCACGAGGTCTTGCCCTGGGCGATGTTGACGATGTAGCCGAAGGCCGTGATGTCGGCGCTCTTCCACGGGTCGCGACCGAACAGGCCGGGCAGCACATAGGCCGCGCAGAACACGAGAAGGGCCAGCCGCGGCAGCGGCTCGGCTTCACGCTGGCTGACGAGGGCCGGGTTCGGGGAGTTCACGCGGGCGGCAAGCGAGACACGCCGAATGATGCAACAGAAGCGTAAAGACTTCGCTCCCGGCAAATGGGCGCAAAAAAGGCAGCCGAAGCTGCCTCTCGCGTCGCGCTGAATCCTGGCTTACTTCTTCGGCGTGAGGTGCGCAAACTTGTTGCGGAACTTCTCGACGCGACCGCCGAGCGAGTCGACGCTCTTTTGCGTGCCGGTGTAGAACGGATGCGATTCGCTGGTGGTCTCGAGCTTGTAGAGAGGCAGCTCGCGGCCATCGTCCATCTTGACCTTCTCGCGCGTTTGCGCGCAGGAACGGGTGACGAACTTGAAGCCGTTGGAGAGATCGACGAAGCACACTTCGCGATACTCTGGATGGATGCCTTCTTTCATGGGAACCTTCTGGGTTGAGCCGGGAGCCACACCGCGAAGACCGGTGCACTTTCCGAAGAGCCTGCGATTCTAGCGTTCCGGACGCTCAGCCGCCACGTCGCATCATGTCGAAGAAGTCGTGGTTGTTCTTCGTCGCCTTCATTTTCTCGAGGATGAACTCCATTGCCTCGATCTCGTCCATTGAGTAGAGCAGCTTGCGCAGGATCCAGCTCTTTTGCAGGATCTCCGGCTTGAGCAGCAGTTCTTCGCGGCGGGTGCCCGACTTGTTGAGCAGGATCGACGGATAGACGCGCTTCTCGGACATGCGG
>JAYSMB010000177.1:0-16702 GCA_043725065.1 Burkholderiales bacterium | reverse complement strand
CTTCATGGAGCGCTACGCGCCCACCCTCAAGGACCTGGCGCCGCGCGACTTCGTCTCGCGCTGCATGGACCAGGAAATCAAGGAAGGGCGGGGCTGCGGCCCGGAAAAAGACTATATCGTCCTCGACATGACGCACCTCGGCGGCGACACGATCCGAAAGCGCCTGCCCTCGGTGCTCGAGATCGGCCACAACTTCGCCAACGTCGACATCACGCGCGAGCCGATCCCGGTCGTGCCGACGATCCACTACCAGATGGGCGGCGTGCCGACCAATGTGCACGGGCAGGTGGTCGCGCCGAAGGACGGCGATCCGAACACGGTGGTCGAAGGTCTCTACGCCGTCGGCGAATGTTCATGCGTGAGCGTGCACGGCGCCAACCGGCTCGGCACCAATTCGCTGCTCGATCTGCTGGTCTTCGGCCGCTCGGCCGGCAATCACATCGTCGAGTCGAGGCTGGCCGCTCGCAGCCACAAGGCGCTGCCGGCGCAGGCGGCCGATTTCACGACGGCGCGCCTGGCCCGTTTCGATGCCAGCACCGGCGGCGAGTATTCGCAGGATGTCGCCAACGACCTGCGCAAGGCGATGCAGTTGCACGCCAACGTGTTCCGGACGCAGGCCTCGATGGACGAGGGCGTGGTGAAAGTGAAGGCGATTGCCGAGCGTGCGAAAACGATCCACCTCGCCGACAAGTCGAACGTGTTCAACACCGCACGGGTCGAGGCGCTCGAGGTCGACAACCTGATGGAGTGCGCGCTGGCGACGATGATCTCGGCGGCCGCCCGCCACGAATGCCGGGGCGCACACAGCGTCGCCGACTACGAACGGGCGATTGACGATGCCGAGTTCCCGAACGGCCGCAACGACGCCGAGTGGATGAAGCACACGCTCTGGTTCAGCGAAGGCAACCGACTCGACTACAAGCCGGTGCAGCTCAAGCCGCAGACGGTCGACTCGATCCCGCCCAAGGTCCGAACCTTCTGAAACCAGGCACACCATGACCAAGCGCACCTTCAAGATTTACCGCTACGACCCGGAAAGCGGCGCCGGCCCGGCGCTGAAGACCTATGAAGTCGAGCTTGACGGCAGCGAGCGCATGCTGCTCGATGCCTTGATGAAGCTGAAAGCCCAGGATCCCAGCCTGAGCTTTCGCCGTTCCTGCCGCGAAGGCGTGTGTGGCTCGGACGCGATGAACATCAACGGCAAGAACGGCCTGGCGTGCCTGATGAACATGCGCACGCTCGCCGATCCGATCGTGCTGAAGCCATTGCCAGGGCTGCCTGTCATCCGCGACCTGATCGTCGACATGACGCAGTTCTTCAAGCAGTACGAGTCGATCAAGCCCTACCTGATCAACGACGAGGTGCCGCCCGAGAAAGAGCGGCTGCAGTCGCCCGAGGAGCGAGACGAGCTGAACGGCCTGTACGAATGCATCCTGTGCGCGGCCTGCACGACGGCCTGCCCCAGCTTCTGGTGGAACCCCGACAAGTTCGTCGGCCCGGCCGGCCTGTTGCAGGCCTACCGCTTCATCGCCGACAGCCGCGACCAGGCGACCGGCGAGCGGCTCGACAACCTCGAGGATCCGTACCGGCTGTTCCGTTGCCGCACGATCATGAATTGCGTCGATGTCTGCCCCAAGGGCCTGAACCCGGCCCGGGCGATCGGCAAGATCAAGGAGCTGATGGTGAGGCGGGCGGTTTGATGCACGCGGACTTCGCCATCGACGATCGCGTGCACTCCGGCTGCGCCATCGACGATCGCGCGTTGAGCAAGCTGCGCTGGCGCTGCCGGCGCGGCCTGCTCGAGAACGATCTGCTGATCGAGCGTTTGTTCAATCGCGGCGCCCCCGTCACGCGGGCAGAAGCGAATGGCCTGACGCTTTTGATGCAACTCGCCGACAACGATTTGCTCGACCTCTTCCTCGGCCGCCGGAAGCCGACCGCGAACCTCGACCGGCCCGAGGTTCATCAGGTGCTCGAGGCCGTCTGGGCGCAGGGGACAAGACCCGACCTCCGTTCGCCTTCAGCCACTTTTTCTAGGACCTCGCCATGACCCCGTCGGACGTCAAAGCCACCCTATCGTTCTCGGACGGCAGCCCGAGCATGGAGCTGCCGATCTACAAGGGCTCGATCGGCCCCGATGTGATCGACATCCGCAAGCTGTACGGACAGGTCGGCAAGTTCACCTATGACCCCGGCTTCCTCTCGACCGCGCCGTGCAACTCGACCATCACCTACATCGACGGCGACAAAGGCGAGCTGCTGTATCGTGGCTACCCGATCGAGCAGCTCGCGACCCAGTGCGACTTTCTCGAGACCTGCTACCTGCTGCTGAACGGCGAGCTGCCGAGTGCGGCGGAGAAGGCCGACTTCTCGCATCTCGTCACGCACCACACGATGGTCAACGAGCAGATGCAGTTTTTCCTGCGCGGCTTTCGCCGCGACGCCCACCCGATGGCGATCATGACCGGGCTGGTGGGCGGGCTCTCGGCTTTCTATCACGACTCCACCGACATCCATAACCCCCAACATCGCGCGATCTCGGCGATCCGCCTGATCGCCAAGATGCCGACCCTGGTCTCGATGGCCTACAAGTACACGATCGGCGAGCCCTACATCTATCCGAAGAACGATCTCTCGTACGCCGGCAACTTCATGCGCATGATGTTCGCCACGCCGTGCGAGGACTACAACCCGAACGAGGTGCTGGTGCGGGCGATGGACCGCATCTTCATCCTGCACGCCGACCACGAGCAGAACGCCTCCACATCGACGGTGCGGCTGTGCGGCTCGTCCGGCACCAACCCGTTCGCGGCGATCGCAGCCGGCGTGGCCTGCCTTTGGGGACCTGCCCACGGCGGCGCCAACGAGGCGGCGCTCAACATGCTCGAAGACGTGCAGAAGATGGGCGGCGTCGAGAAGATCGGCGAATTCATCAGGCAGGTCAAGGACAAGAACTCCGGCATCAAGCTGATGGGCTTCGGCCACCGCGTCTACAAGAACTACGACCCGCGCGCCAAGCTGATGCGCGAGACCTGCCACGAGGTGCTCGACACGCTCGGCCTGCACGACGACCCGATCTTCAAGCTGGCGATGGCGCTCGAGAAGATCGCCCTCGAAGACGAGTACTTCGTCGCGCGCAAGCTTTACCCGAACGTCGACTTCTATTCCGGCATCGTGCAACGCGCGATCGGGGTTCCGGTGACCCTGTTCACGGCGATCTTCGCGCTGGCCCGTACCGTCGGCTGGATCGCCCAGCTCAACGAGATGATCGGCGATCCCGAATACAAGATCGGTCGGCCGCGCCAGCTCTACACCGGAGCGTCGCAGCGGCAGGTCGTGCCGATCGCCGAGCGAGGCTGAGCGAGATGCAGCGCACACTCTACGACAAGCTTTGGGACGAGCACGTCGTCCACAGCGAGGAAGACGGCACGACGCTGCTCTACGTCGACCGTCACCTCATTCACGAGGTGACCAGCCCGCAGGCCTTCGACGGCATCGAGCAGGCCGGTCGCAAGGTCTGGCGCGTCTCGGCCAACCTCGCGGTCAGCGACCACAACGTGCCGACCACCGATCGCTCGCACGGCATCGCCGACCCGATCTCGAAGCTGCAGGTCGACACGCTCGATGCCAATTGCGACCGCTGGGGTGTGACGCAGTTCAAGATGAACGACCTGCGCCAGGGCATCGTCCACGTCATCGGCCCGGAGCAGGGGGCGACCTTGCCGGGCATGACGGTGGTGTGCGGCGACTCGCACACCTCGACCCACGGTGCCTTCGGTGCACTGGCGCACGGCATCGGCACCAGCGAGGTCGAGCACGTGCTGGCGACGCAGACCTTGCTGGCGCGCAAGGCGAAGAACATGCTGGTTCGGGTCGAGGGCAAGCTGCCGCGCGGCTGCTCGGCGAAGGACATCTCGTTGGCCATCATCGGCAAGGTCGGCACCGCGGGCGGCACCTGCTACACGATCGAGTTTGCCGGCGCGGCGATCCGCGCGCTCTCGATGGAAGGCCGCATGACGGTGTGCAACATGGCGATCGAGGCAGGCGCACGCGCCGGCCTGGTCGGCGTCGACGAAACCACGCTGGCTTACGTCAAGGGCCGTCCCTACACGCCGGCCGGCGTCGAGTGGGACACAGCCGTCCGCTACTGGGCGGAGCTGCATTCCGACGCTGGCGCGCACTGGGATCGCGTCGTCGAGATCGACGCGAGCACGCTTGTTCCGCAGGTGACCTGGGGCACGTCGCCCGAGATGGTGACGTCGATCGATGGCCGCGTTCCCGATCCGGAACGTGAGAAGGATCCCGGCAAGCGCGACGCGATCGAGCGGGCACTCCGGTACATGGCGCTCGAGCCGAATCAGCGCATCGAAGACATCCGGATCGACAAGGTCTTCATCGGCTCGTGCACGAACTCGCGAATCGAGGACTTGCGCGAGGCCGCGGCCGTGGTTCGAAGGCTGGGCGGCCGGATCGCGGCGAACGTGAGGCTGGCTATGGTTGTGCCAGGCTCGGGACTGGTCAAGAAGCAGGCCGAGCGCGAAGGTCTCGACGCGGTGTTCAAGGGCGCGGGCTTCGAATGGCGCGAGCCGGGTTGCTCGATGTGCCTGGCGATGAACGCCGATCGGCTCGAGCCGGGTGAGCGCTGCGCTTCCACCAGTAACCGCAACTTCGAGGGTCGCCAAGGCGACGGTGGGCGCACCCATCTGGTCAGCCCGGCGATGGCGGCGGCCGCCGCCATCGAAGGCCATTTCGTCGACGTCCGTCGGCTGACCTGAAGCCCGCCATGGAACCGTTTCGAATACACACCGGTCTGATCGCGCCGATGGATCGCGAGAACGTCGATACCGATGCGATCATTCCCAAGCAGTTCCTGAAGTCGATAAAGAAGTCGGGCTTCGGCGTCAACCTCTTCGATGCCTGGCGCTACCTCGATCATGGCGAGCCGGGCCAGGACCCGGCGGCGCGTCGGCCCAATCCGGATTTCGTGCTGAACCAGAAGCGCTACCAGGGCGCCTCGATCCTGCTCGCACGCAAGAACTTCGGCTGCGGTTCTTCGCGCGAGCACGCACCCTGGGCCTTGCAGCAGTTCGGCTTTCGCGCCCTGATCGCGCCGAGTTACGCCGATATCTTCTACAACAACTGCTTCAAGAACGGGCTGTTGCCGATCGTGCTGTCGGAGCATCAGGCGGCGGCGTTGTTCGACGAAGCGCTGGCCTTCATCGGTTACCGGTTGACGATCGACCTCGAGCGCCAGGTCGTGAGCACGCTCGACGGCGCCGAGATCGCCTTCGAGGTGGAACCGTTTCGCAAGTTTTGCCTGCTCGGCGGCTATGACGACATCGCGCTGACCTTGCGTCACGCCGAGAAGATCCGCGCTTTCGAAGCGGAACGCTTGCTGAAGCAACCCTGGCTCGCGACGATAGTTCCATGAAACCGCCACGCTCACTTCGTTCGCTGTCCCCCGAGGGGGCGTGCGCCGCCCGTGGGGCGGCCCGGCGGGCGTCGCCATGACCATCAAGATCGCGATCTTTCCCGGCGACGGTATCGGCACGGAGATCGTCGCCCAGGCCGAACGGGTTCTCGCCAATCTTGACCTGCGCTACGAGACCGAGCACGCGCTGGTCGGTGGTGCAGCTTACGAAGCGCATGGTCATCCCTTGCCCGACTCGACGCTGGCGCTGGCCGAAGCCGCCGACGCGGTGCTGTTCGGCGCGGTCGGCGACTGGAAATACGACAAGCTGGAACGCGCGCTGCGCCCGGAGCAGGCGATCCTCGGCCTGCGCAAGGCGCTCGGCCTGTTCGCCAATCTCCGCCCGGCGGTTTGCTACCCGGAGCTGACGGGCACCTCGAGCTTGAAGCCCGAGCTCGTCGCCGGGCTCGACATCCTGATCATCCGCGAACTCACCGGCGACATCTATTTCGGCCAGCCGCGCGGTCGCCGCGTCTCGCCCGACGGCCCGTTCGCCGGCGCCGAAGAGGCTTTCGACACGATGCGCTACACGCGCCCGGAGATCGAGCGGATCGCCCACGTCGCCTTCCGCGCCGCGCAAAAGCGCAGCAGGCGGTTGACCAGCGTCGACAAGGCCAACGTGCTCGAGACCTTCCAGTTCTGGAAGGACGTGGTCACCGAAGTGCACCACGATTACCCGGACGTCGCGCTCGACCACATGTACGTCGACAACGCGGCGATGCAGCTCGTGCGCGCGCCGAAGAAGTTCGATGTGATCGTCACCGGCAACATGTTCGGCGACATCCTCTCCGACGAAGCGGCGATGTTGACCGGCTCGATCGGCATGCTGCCTTCGGCCGCGCTCGATGCCCACGGCAAGGGCCTGTACGAGCCGAGCCACGGCAGCGCGCCCGACATCGCGGGCAAGGACCTCGCCAATCCGCTGGCTACAATTCTCTCTGTCGCCATGATGCTTCGCTTCACCCTCAACCAGCCGGACGCCGCCGCTCGCGTCGAGCGGGCGGTGCGGGCCGTACTCGCCTCCGGGCTGCGCACGGCCGACATCTGGTCCGAGGGCTGCACGAAGGTCGGTACGCGGCAAATGGGCGATGCGGTCGTGGCCGCGCTGGCTCGGACGACGGCGACGAGCGCCGTCGGCGGCACGACGGCGATCACCAAGAGCTAGAACGCTCCGGTTCGTCGCGCCCACCCCCGGCCTGACGGCCGGCGGAACGAAGGAATCACTTCAAGGGTAGGGCTAGGCGATGGAACTCACAGGATTGGTCGGATGGCGAGGCATGGTCGGCTCCGTGCTGCTCGACCGCATGCACGCCGAAGGCGACTTCGATCTCATTGAGCCGCTTTTCTTCAGCACCAGCGACAAGGGCGGAGTCGCGCCGAAGCATGCGAAGAACGAGACGCGCCTGCAAGACGCGTACGACATCGACGCGTTGAAGCGCTGCCGCATCGTCGTCACCGCTCAGGGCGGCGAGTACACAAAGGACGTCTATCCGAGACTGCGTGCTTCGGGCTGGAACGGAATCTGGATCGACGCCGCCAAGACGCTGCGCATGCAGGACGACGCGGTCATCGTCCTCGACCCGGTCAATCTCCGCGTGATCCAGGACGCGATGAAACGCGGCGTGCGCAACTACATCGGCGGCAACTGCACGGTGAGCTGCATGCTGATGGGCGTCGGCGCCCTGTTCAAGGCCGACCTCGTCGAATGGATGACCTGCACCACCTACCAGGCGGCCTCGGGCGGCGGCGCGCAGCACATGCGCGAGCTGTTGACGCAATACGGCGCGCTCTACGCCGAGGTGCGCGCCCTGCTCGACGACCCGAAGTCGGCGATCCTCGAGATCGACCGCAAGGTGCTCGAGCGCCAACACTCGATGTCGGCCGAGGAGACGGCCAACTTCGGCGTGCCGCTCGGCGGCAGTCTGATCCCCTGGATCGACGCCGACCGCGGCGACGGCACCAGCCTCGAGGAGTGGAAGGGCGGCGCGGAGACCAACAAGATCCTCGGCCGAGGCTTCTCGGGCGGCGCCGAGCCGGTGCCGATCGACTCGATCTGCGTTCGCGTCGGGGCGATGCGCTGCCACAGCCAGGCTTTGACGATCCAGCTCAAGCACGATGTGCCGCTGGCCGACATCGAAGCCATGATCGCGGCCGACAACGAATGGGTCCAGGTCGTGCCGAATACACGCGCCGATACATCTCGCGATCTGACGCCGGTGGCCGTCACCGGTACGATGAAGATTCCGGTCGGGCGCCTGCGCAAGCTGGCGATGGGAGAGCGCTATCTCGGCGCGTTCACGGTCGGCGACCAGTTGCTCTGGGGCGCGGCCGAGCCGCTCAGGCGCATGCTGCGAATCTTGCTGGAGGTTTGAATGAACCCCTTCGATCCGCGGCGCCCCGTTGTCTGCCCGCAACATCGCCGTGCAGAAGACTCGGAACCGCGCTCTCCGCGAATGTCAGCCATTGCATGAGCTTGCTACCGTATCTCGCTGATGTTATGGTCTTTTCCGTCTTTGCGGCCTGCCGTTTTGAGGTCGCATGAGAGGCTGCATCGAGACCGGCAAGCTCGGATGCGAGTCCGCCATTTCCATTCGGGAGACGCCTTGAAAAGAAATCTGAAATTCTCGGGGCGCTTCGCGCTGACGAGCGTCGCTGCCGCGATGCTCGCTCTCGCATCACCCTGGGCGTCGGCCCTCGGCCTCGGCCGGCTCAGCGTGCAGTCCGCCCTCGGCGAGGCGATGCAGGCCGAAATCGAAGTCACCAGCATGACGGCCGACGAGCAGGCCAACCTGAAGATCCGGGTCGCGCCCCCCGAGGCCTACCGCGCCGCCAATGTCGACTACAACCCGGTCCTCCCGACCACCCGTGCGACCTTGCAGAAGCGCGCCGACGGGCGTCTGTTCGTGCGCCTCGTCAGCGACCGGGGCGTGCAGGAACCGTTCGTCGACGTGATCCTCGAGATCTCGTGGGCCACCGGCCGGCTGGTGCGTGAATACACTTTGCTGTTCGATCCGCCAGCATCGGTCCGCGCCGCAGCCGCGCCGGCCGCGCCCGCGACGACGACGTCACCGGTCATTTCTGCTTCTCCCGCGGCCCCAATGACGCTGCCGCCTTCGCAGTCACCGGCCACTTCCGCGCGGGAGGCCCGCGACGCCGCTCGCGAAGCTGCCCGCCAGGCCGTGCGCGAGCGTCGCGAGGCAGCCCGCGGCGCTTCGACCGACTCCCGCCCCAGCGACGACGCCGTGCAGAGCGCCCGTGCCGCCGGTGTCGGCGCCGATGAATATCGCGTCCGGTCGGGCGACACCCTGTCGAAGATCGCAGCGCGCACGCAACGCGGCGGCGTCTCGCTGGACCAGATGCTGGTGTCGCTGTTCCGAGCCAACCCGAGCGCCTTCAGCGGCGACAACATGAATCGCCTGAAGGCCGGCGTCGTGCTGTCGGTGCCTTCCGCGGACTCGACGCAGTCGGTCGGTGCGGCGGACGCGCGCAAGACCATCGTGGCGCAGAGCGCCGACTTCGGCGCCTACCGGCAAAAGCTCGCCGCTTCGACGCTCACGCCCAAGGCCGAGCCGAGCACGCGCACGGCGGGGGGCAAGGTCCAGGCTTCGGTCGAGGATCGCAAGACCGCGACCGCGACCACGCCCGACAAGCTGACTCTCAGCAAGGGCAGCGCAAGTGCCAAACCGGGCAGCCCGGAAGATCGCCTGGCCAAGGAACGCGAGCGCCAGGCCGCCGAGGCGCGCGTTGCCGAGCTCAACAAGAACCTCAACGACCTGAAGAAGATCCAGGGTGCAGCGCCAGCGGCGCCGTTGGCTCCGCCCGTCGTCGCGCCGGCCGCCTCGGTCCGGCCGACGGCACCCGCGCCAGCCCCCGTGGTCGTCGCTGCCGCGCCGCCGCCACCCGCCCCAGCGCCGGCCCCAGCGCCAGCCCCAGCGCCGGCCCCAGCGCCGGCCCCAATGCCGACGGTCGTTCCGGTGTCTGCGCCTGCCCCGGCTGCGCCAGCCTCCGTGTCGGCGGCAATAGGCGCGGCGCCGGTCGTGACGGCGTCGTCCAGTGCAGGCAGCGGCCCGGTCGTTGCCAGGCCAGCCGCCAGCGCCGTCGTGGCTTCGCGTCCGGCGTCCAGGCCGGCGGTGAAGACGGTGCCCGCACCCGCGCCGGGCCTGATCGATACGCTGCTCGACAACCCGCTCTACGCCATCGGCGGCCTGCTCGCCGTGCTGCTTGCCGGGTTCGGCATCTATCGCTTCACCCAGCGCTCGAAGAAAGACAGCGGCGAGACCTCGTTCCTCGAAAGCCGTCTACAGCCCGATTCGTTCTTCGGTGCCAGCGGCGGCCAGCGCATCGACACGCGCGATGCCGGCGGCAGCTCGTCGTCGATGACCTACTCGCTCTCGCAGCTCGATGCGATCGGCGATGTCGACCCGGTCGCCGAGGCCGACGTCTACCTCGCTTATGGCCGCGACCTCCAGGCCGAGGAAATTCTCAAGGAGGCGATGCGCAGCAATCCGGAGCGCCTCGCGATCCGCAGCAAGCTGCTCGAGGTCTACGCCAAGCGCCGCGACATCAAGGGCTTCGAACTGCTGGCGACGCAACTCTTCGCGCTGACCCGCGGCGAGGGCGAAGAGTGGACCAAGGCGCAGGACCTCGGCTCGCAGATCGACCCCGACAACCCGCTCTACCACGCCGGCGGCGCGCCCGAGCGCCACGCGGAAGGCGGCACGATCGTCGAACCCCTGGGCGCGAGCACCTTGCCGCAGTCGATCATCCCGGTGCCTTCGCAGTACGGATCGTCGGGAGGCATGGATTCGGGTCTGCACGACAACCAGGTCGGCGAGATCGATCTCGATCTCGACCTCGACAATCCGGCGGTCGGCGTTCCTTCGCGGCCGGCGCCCTTCGACGCGACCGAGTCGGTGCCCCCGAGAACGGGTGCGGCGCCGGTGTTCCAGCAAACGACGCACAAGATGCCGCTCACGTCGAACGAGCCGACGACGGCAGCCGACCATCGCGACGAGCCGCTTGCCTTCGATCTTTCCGGCATCACGCTCGATCTCGACAAGCCGGCGCCAGCCGCCGCTTCGACCGGGGCGATCGATCTGCCCTTCGTCGAAGACGACAGCCACCTCGATCCGCTCGCTCGCAAGCTCGAGCTGGCCGAGGAATTCCAGCGCATCGGCGACAAGGATGGCGCCCGCGACCTGCTGCGCGAAGTTCTGGCAACCGCGAGCGGCGCGACCAAGACCAAGGCGCGCGGGATGCTCGACGATCTGAGCTGATCGGCGCGCCGCCCGGCGCGTTGATCGAAGGAACGCCATGCGAGTCGCACTCGGCATTGCGTATCGCGGTTCGGCCTACCGCGGCTGGCAGAGCCAGCCCGGCGGGCGGACCGTACAGGATCATGTCGAGGCGGCCCTTTCGGCGTTCGCGGACCGGCCGCTTCGCTGCGTGTCGGCGGGCCGCACCGATGCGGGCGTTCACGCGCTGAACCAGGTGGCGCACTTCGACACGCCGGTGCAGCGCGGCGAAGACGCGTGGGTGCGCGGCACGAACCGCTATCTGCCGGCCGACATCGCGGTGCAATGGTGCCGTTTCACGAGCGACGCCTTCCATTCGCGGGCCAACGCGGTCGGCCGGCGCTACGCCTATGTGCTGCTCGAATCGCGGATACGCCCTGCGCTCGAGCAGGGCCACGTCGGCTGGACCTTCCGCCGGCTCGACGGCGAAGCAATGCGGACGGCGGCGCAAAGGCTCGTCGGCACCCACGACTTCAGCGCTTTTCGTTCCGCCGAGTGTCAGGCGCCGACGCCGGTGAAGACATTGCGCTCGCTGGCGATCGAACGCCGCGGCGACTACTGGCGGTTCGACTTCGACGCCGACGCGTTCCTGCACCACATGATCCGAAACGTCATGGGTTGCCTGATCGCCGTCGGCAGTGGCATTCGCGACGCGGCCTGGCTGGCCGAGGTGCTCGAGCGAAAGGATCGCACCCTGGCCGCCGCGACCTTCGCGCCCGACGGGCTCTACTTCCTCGGCCCGTACTACGATGTCGCCCATGCGATCCCCGAGCGAACGACGGCGATGTCGTGGCTGCCATGACGACGGCCCGCGACGAGCTTCGTGGCCATGAGTACCCGCACGCGGATCAAGATCTGCGGCGTCTCGCGCGCTGAAGACGTCGCCGCGGCCGTGGACGCCGGTGCCGATGCGATCGGCTTCGTGTTACATGCCGGCAGTCCGCGCCATCTGACGCTGGAACGCGCGGCATTGCTGGCCCGAGGGCTGCCGCCGTACGTCACGCCGGTCGGCTTGTTCGTGAACGCGGCGCCCGAGGCGATCGCGGCCGCGGCGGCTGCGATCCCGAACCTCGTGCTGCAGTTTCACGGCGACGAGACCGCAGCCGAATGCGCCGCCGCGGGCCGGCCGTTTCTCAAGGCCGCGCGAATGTCGCCGGGCTTCGATTTGCTAGACTTCGCGCGCCGCTTCAGCGAGGCCCAGGGCCTTCTTCTCGACGCTCACGTCGAGGCTTATGGCGGCGGTGGAAAGGTCTTCGATTGGTCGCTCGTTCCCCGCGCCGTTCCGCATCGGCTCGTTTTGTCTGGTGGGTTGCATGCCGCAAACGTCGGCTCCGGCATCCTGGAAATCCGGCCCTGGGCCGTTGACGTTTCCTCCGGCGTCGAGTCGTCGCGCGGCGTGAAGGACGCTGCGGCGATCCACGCCTTCTGCGATGCCGTTCGCGACGCCGATTCACGAATCGACGCCTCGATCTCCTGAATATGACCATGCCCTCACGCTCACTTCGTTCACTGCCCCCTGAGGGGGTGCCCAGCCGCTTGGGGCGGCCCGGCGCGGCTGATCCACGTGCTTGACTACCACCAACCCGACGCGAGCGGGCATTTCGGCCCCTATGGCGGCAGCTTCGTCGCCGAGACGCTCGTCCACGCGCTCGACGAACTGAAGGCTTGCTACGAGGCGGCACGACGCGACCCGGCGTTCGACGCCGAGTTCCGATCCGAGCTCGCCCATTACGTCGGCCGGCCCAGCCCGATCTACCACGCCGCGCGGCTCTCGCGCGAACTGGGCGGGGCGCAGATCTACCTCAAGCGCGAGGACCTCAACCACACCGGCGCGCACAAGATCAACAACACGATCGGCCAGGCGATGCTGGCGCGGCGCATGGGCAAGCCGCGCGTCATCGCCGAGACCGGCGCCGGCCAGCATGGCGTCGCGACGGCGACGATCTGCGCCCGCTACGGGCTCGAGTGCGTCGTCTACATGGGTTCGGAAGACGTGAAGCGCCAAGCGCCCAACGTCTACCGCATGAACCTGCTCGGTGCGACGGTCGTGCCGGTCGAAAGCGGCTCGAAGACGCTGAAAGACGCGCTCAACGAAGCGCTGCGCGACTGGGTCACGAACGTCGAGAACACTTTCTACATCATCGGCACGGTGGCGGGGCCGCATCCCTACCCGACGATGGTGCGCGACTTCCAGCGCGTGATCGGCGACGAGTGCCTCGTGCAGATGCCCGAGATGATCGGCCGCCAGCCCGATGTCGTGATCGCCTGCGTCGGCGGCGGCAGCAATGCGATGGGCATCTTCTATCCGTACATCGGCCAAGCGAAGACGCGGCTGATCGGCGTCGAGGCGGCTGGCGAAGGGCTGGCCACCGGAAGGCATGCCGCATCGATCTGCGCCGGCAGTCCCGGCGTCCTGCACGGCAACCGCACCTACCTGCTGCAAGACGGCGACGGCCAGATCATCGAGACGCACTCGATCTCGGCCGGGCTCGACTACCCCGGCGTCGGCCCCGAGCACGCGTATCTGAACGACATCGGCCGCGCCCAATACGTCGCCATCGGCGACGACGACGCGCTGGCCGCTTTCCATCGCCTGTGCCGCACCGAAGGGATCATCCCGGCGCTAGAGTCGAGCCATGCCGTGGCCTACGCGATGAAGCTCGCGCCGACGATGCGCCCGGACCAGCACCTGCTCGTCAATCTCTCGGGGCGAGGCGACAAGGACATCGCGACGGTCGCCGATCTCGACGCGCTCAGGGCAAAAGCGTGAGCCGCATCGATGCGAGCTTCGCCGCTTTGCGCGATCGCGGCGCGACGGCGCTGATCCCGTACATCACGGTCGGCGATCCGCACGCCGAAGGCACGGCCGCCATCATGCTGGCGATGGCCGCCGCCGGCGCCGACATCATCGAGCTCGGCATCCCCTTCAGCGATCCGATGGCCGACGGCCCGGTGGTCCAGAAGGCCAGCGAGCGAGCGCTCGCGCGCGGCATCGGCATGACGCAGGTGCTTGCCGCGGTGCGCGAGTTCCGCGAGCGCGATTCGAAGACGCCGATCGTCCTGATGGGCTACGCAAACCCGATCGAGCGCTACGGCAGCGAGCGCTTTGCTGATGCGGCGCGGGCCGTCGGCGTCGACGGGATCCTTGTCGTCGACTATCCGCCCGAGGAGTGCGAAGCCTTCGCAGCCATGCTCAAGGCGCGTGCCATCGATCCGATCTTTCTGATCGCGCCGACCTCGACCGAAGCGCGCATCGCCAGCGTCGCCAAAGTGGCCAGCGGATACGTTTACCATGTCTCGCTGAAAGGAGTGACGGGCGCGGGACACTTCGATATCGCAACCGTCGCGGAGATGATTCCGCGCATCAAGGCGTACGTGAAATTGCCGGTCGGCGTCGGCTTCGGAATTCGCGACGCGAAGACGGCGCGTGCCGTGGCCCAGGTGGCCGACGCTGTCGTCATCGGCAGCGCGCTGGTGCAACGGCTCGAATCGGCGGGGCGCGACGAAGCGCCGACAATCGCGGCGCGGTTCATCGGCGAGATCCGGGCTGCGCTCGATGACCTTCACCCCAGCCCTCTTCCGCATGCGGGAGAGGGGGCAAGACAAGGAACGAACTGATGAGCTGGCTCGAGAAACTGCTGCCGCCGAAGATCCAGCCGATCGATCCGAGCGAGCGTCGCACGGTGCCCGAGGGCCTGTGGAACAAATGCCCGGCTTGCGAAACGGTGCTCTACAAGACCGATCTCGAGAAGAACATGTATGTCTGCCCGAAGTGCGGCCACCATCACCGGATCGGCGCGCGGGCCCGGCTCGACGCTTTTCTCGATGCCGAAGGCCGCTACGAGATCGGCCAGGAAGTCATCCCCGTCGACGCGCTCAAGTTCAAGGACAGCAAGAAGTACCCCGAGCGCCTGAAAGACGCGCTCGAGAACACCGGCGAGACCGATGCGCTCATCGTCATGGGCGGCGCCTTGATGACCTTGCCCGTGGTCGCGGTCTGCTTCGAGTTCGACTTCATGGGCGGCTCGATGGGCTCGGTCGTCGGCGAGCGCTTCGTGCGCGGCGTGCACACGGCGATCGAACAGAAAACCGCCTTCATCAGCTTCACCGCGACCGGCGGCGCGCGCATGCAGGAAGGCTTGCTCAGCCTGATGCAGATGGCCAAGACCAACGCCTCGCTGACCCGCCTGGCCAAGGCCGGTCTGCCCTACATCAGCGTGCTCACCGACCCGACGATGGGCGGTGTTTCGGCGAGCTTCGCCTTCGTCGGCGACGTCGTGATCGCCGAGCCCAAAGCGCTGATCGGCTTTGCCGGCCCGCGGGTGATCGAGAACACGGTGCGCGAGAAGCTGCCCGAAGGCTTTCAGCGTTCCGAGTTCCTGCTCCAGACCGGCGCGATCGACATGATCGTCGACCGCCGCGAGTTGCGTTCCGTCATCGCACGGCAGATCGCGATGCTCGAGCGGCTGCCGTCCGACGCGGTCGCCTGAAGCGACCCCTGCGGCCACGCGTGGCATGACCTGGCGTCCCGCCTGGCCGTGAGCAGGACTCTCGACGAGTGGCTCGCGCACTGCGAGCGACTGCATCCGAAGACGATCGAGTTGACGCTCGATCGCGTCACGGTGGTCAAGGCGCGGCTGGGGCTGCACTTCGCGGCGGCGACACCGGTCGTCGTCGTTGGCGGCACCAACGGCAAGGGCTCGACCTGCGCCATGCTCGAAGCGATCGCGCTCGCCGCCGGCTATCGCGTCGGCCTGTTCTCGAAGCCGCACCTCGTCCACTTCGAGGAGCGTTGCCGGATCGACGGCCGCATGGTCACGGCCGAACAACTGGTGCCGCACTTCGAGGCCGTCGAAGCGGCGCGTGGCGAGGTCTCGCTGACCTACTTCGAGTTCACCTTTCTCGTTATCGCCCGGCTGCTCGCGGCCTCCACGCCCGATCTCGTCATCCTCGAAGTCGGGCTCGGCGGCCGCTTCGACGCGGTCAACGCCTTCGACGCCGACTGCGCCGTGCTGACCAGCATCGATGTCGACCATGCGGAATTCCTCGGTCCCGATCGCGAAACGATCGGCCGCGAGAAAGCCGGCATCCTGCGCCGCGGCAAACCCGCCATCGTCAGCGACCCGGTGCCGCCGAAGAGCGTGATCGAAGAAGCGCGTGCAATCGGCGCCGACCTGTGGCGCGCCGGGCTCGACTTTCGCACCAGCGGCGACCGGCAGCAGTGGAACTGGGCGGGCAGGGCGACCCGCTTCAGCGGCCTTGCCTATCCCGCGCTGCGCGGCGCAAATCAGTTGCTCAATGCGGCGGGCGTGCTGGCCGTGTTCGAAACCTTGCGTGGCCGCTTGCCGGTGAGCGCACAAGCGGTGCGCAGTGGCTTCGCGATGGTCGAGCTGCCGGGGCGCTTCCAGGTCGTCGCCGGGCAGCCGGCGATCGTTCTCGACGTTGCGCACAATCCGCATTCGGTCTCGGCCCTGGCACAGAACCTCGACGAGATGGGGTTCTTTGCGCGCACCCACGCCGTCTTCGGGGCGATGCGCGACAAGGACGTCGTCGCCATCCTCGCCCGCATGGCGCCACTGGTCGATGCATGGCATTTCACCGATCTGCCGAGCGCGCGGGCGGCGAGCGCAGCCGAGCTCGCAGTCGCGCTTGGCCGCGTGCCCGGACCGCGCCGCGCAAGCACGGTCGCGCAGCACGCCACGCCTGCCGATGCCCTGGCCGCCGCGCTCGCCGATGCCGACCCGGTTGATAGAATCGTCGTCTTCGGCTCCTTCTTTACCGTGGGTGGTGTGCTCGCTCACGGTCTGCCGCGCCAGGGCAGCCGCCACACCGCCTAACGCCGGCTGTCATCCTGAGCGACAGCGAAGGATCTCGACCGCCGGGATCCTTCACTTCGTTCAGGATGACAAGACCGGGCCTTGAATGTTCAAGCAGAAGA
>JAYSMB010000176.1:0-2919 GCA_043725065.1 Burkholderiales bacterium | reverse complement strand
ACGCCGCGCCAGTTGAGCGCGCCGAATACCGAGAGGTCGCGTGCCTTGGCCAGCGCCAGCTCCTGGTGGATGGAGCCGAGCGGCGACGCCGCGCCCTCGCTCGAGGTCGCGTCCCACTTGCCGAGGTCGAAGCCGGTCGTGATGCCGGCCTGCGCGGTCAGGCCGTTGTCGAAGCCCGCGACGAACTGCACGCCGCCTTCGCGCCAGGTGCTCGGGATGATTGCGGTCTCGACGAAGTTGCGCTCGACCCCGTAGAAGGCGGTCGGCTCGTGGTTCTCGTTGAGCAGGCCGACCGGCATCAGAAAAAGGCCGGCGCGCACCGCAATGCCCCGACTCAGCTGTCTTTCGAGGTAGGCCTGCTCAACCTCGACCTCGCCGGGGTCACTCGACGACGACACAGCATGCTCGACCTCAAGTTCGGTCACCGCTTTCGTCCTGTCGTCGAAGCGATGCTGATAGCCGAGCACGAAGCGGCGCACGTCGGCCACCGCATTTTTCGAATCATGGGTCGGCCGGTTGTAGTTGATCTCGCCGTAGCTGGTCAGTACGGTCGCCGGCTCGGCGCTGCCCGTACCGTGCGCGGCCGTCGCAGCGGGCGCCGCGGCCGCTGGTGGCGTGCCCGCGGGTGCGGGGGCGGCTATCGCGTTGGCCGCTTGCTGTTGCCGCAGTTTGACCAGTTCCGCCTTGACCAGCGCCAGCTCGACGGCGAGCCTGTCGACGCGTGCCGCCAGTTCGGTCTGCCCGTCGTTCTGCGCGCTTGCCGGGGCGCTCGCGAGCACCATGCCTGCGGCCATCGCGGCGCTTGCGGCTGCGCCTTGCCAGCGTTTCGGATTCATGAAAATCCCCTCTTCGATTCGGTGTCTTGACAAGTGCTGGCGGCCGAGAGTGCGCCGGTCGCTTCCAGGGCGTGAAGCCGTCGCTCGGCGTGCGCAGGAACGCGATCACGTCGTCGACCTCGCCGTCGCTCAAAGCCGGTGCATCGACAAGGTGACGGTTGTGGACGTACCCTTCGCGCAGCGCGACGTTGCGCAGGCTCGACATTTTGTCCGCGCCGCATGGGTCGCCCGTGTCCCGCACGTCCCTCTCGACTGGTCGGCCAGCCCTCGGTGATCGCCTTTTTCGGAGTGCTAATGGGAACGATTATCAATCAGCTTCGAGAATTCAGACAACACTTTGTTTACCATCGACGAAATAGAGGGCGTGCCGGACCCATGCCGGCGCGGCAGGACGACACTCGCGGCGAGCGCCTCAGCGACGCTGGTACTGCTGCGCGCCGAACAACATCTCGCGTGCCTTTTCGTCCTGCAAGGGCTTGCGCAGACCGGCCAGCACCTCGACGCCGCGCCGCACCGCCGGCCGAGCGGCGATGCCGTCGAACCAGGCCTGTAGCTTCGGGAAATCTTCGATGGCAACACCCTGGTTCTTCCACGAGCGCAGCCACGGAAAGATCGCGATGTCGGCGATCGTGTACTCGTCACCGGCGATGAAGCGGTAGCTGCCGAGCCGCTTGTCGATCACCCCGTAGAGACGCTTCGCTTCGTTGCTGTAGCGGTCGATCGCGTAGGCGATCTTCTCCGGCGCATACAGCCGGAAGTGATGCGCCTGACCGAGCATCGGGCCGATGCCGCCCATCTGGAACATCAGCCACTCGAGCGTGGTGTAGCGGCCGCGAACGTCGGCCGGCAGGAAGCGGCCGGTCTTGGCCGCCAGGTAGAGCAGGATCGCGCCCGACTCGAACATCGAGATCGGTTGGCCGTCGGGCCCCTCCGGGTCGACGATGGCCGGGATCTTGTTGTTCGGGCTGATCGCCAGGAACTCGGGAAGGAATTGGTCGCCGGCGCCGATGTCGACGGGAATCGCCCGGTATGCGAGGCCGCATTCCTCCAGCATGATGTGGATCTTGTGGCCGTTCGGCGTGGCCCACGAATACACTTCGATCATCGTTGTGTCCTTCGCCGTCGGCGCGAGCGGCCCGGCAGGTGACTCTAGTGGATCGGAGCCGGCGATGTTCAAGAGCTTCTTCGCCAATCAGGGCCTGGGCCCGGACTACAGCGAGGTTTCGGCCTGGGCCAAGCGGCGCGGCCATGCGTTCAAGCGCGAGCGCGACGGCAACGGCTTCGTCATCGACGGCAAGCTCGAAGATATGCCTTGGCGGCTTGAGTGGGGTCCGCCGCAACGGCCCTATATCACCGGCCATGAACTGCGCGTGCGCATGGAGCTCGGCCTGCCGCCCGATCTGCAGATGCTGATCGTCTCCAAGTCGCTGATGGAACTTCTCGAGAAGCAGGCCTTCGAGCAATTCACCCAGAGCAACCAGACCGAGATGGGCGACGCTTCACCGGAAGAGACGCGCTGGCTGGTCATGTTTCCCAAGATCGCGATGGGCGGGTCCAGGTTGCTGCGGCACAACTTCGGCGGCGTGTCGAGCCTGCCCAATGAAGGCCCGGCCTGGATCGAAGGTCCGCTCGGCCATGCACTCGAGCGCGCCACCAGCACCTTGCTTCGCCTCGAACCGCCGTTCGTGCTGATGACCCTGCGCGGCCGCCTCTACCTGCGCATGCAGCTCACCAGCGCCGACGAGACCGACGTCGCGGCCGCCCTGGCCTTGTTCGAAACCGCGGGAACAGAAGCGCAGCGCATCGGCCGCGCGCGAGGTGACGAGCCAGTGACCTGGTCGCAGACCGTCTCGACCGCCTGGCAATCGCTTGCGCCGGCGGGCAAGAAGAAAGAGGGCTGAACCGACGCGAACGGTTGTCATCCTGAGCGAAGCGAAGGATCCCGGCGCGGCGAAGAGATCCTTCCCTTCGCTCAGGAAGACGGGGGTCGCTCAGGATGACAAGGCGCCTCAGGCGTGCTTGCCGAGTTCGATCTTGGCGATGGCGTTGCGGTGCACTTCGTCGGGGCCGTCGGCGAAGCGCA
>JAYSMB010000175.1:0-3261 GCA_043725065.1 Burkholderiales bacterium | reverse complement strand
CTTCAGATTTGAGGCCGCCCTGGTTCGTTTCAGCAATCGTAATCGAAGTAGCTAGCAGCGTCGTATTGCGGCTACGGCTTCACCGCAACCATGTGCCGGTTACTTTTGGCTTGGCCGGAATACCTGGAATGATGGAGCATGCCTACTATCAGTGGCGCAAATCCCATGGCCATACCGGACCGGATCCTTTGTGATTTGGCTACGGATTGCGTCGGTGGTGAACGTTGTCATAGCAGCAGTCGTCGCGATACCGCTTCTGGCCGTCCGCTGAGTTTACGCAACAGGCTCGTTGCCTTGATGATCTCATTGTTGACGCGGTGGCTTGCGAGGCGCCGCCTACACTGGCGCGATGCGTGTCCTCGGCATCGAAACCTCTTGCGACGAGACTGGAATTGCGCTCGTCGACACGGTCGGCGACGCGACGCCGCTGCTCCTCGCGCAGGCGCTCCACAGCCAGGTCGACATGCACGCGGCCTTCGGCGGCGTCGTTCCCGAACTCGCGTCTCGGGACCACATCCAGCGCGTGCTGCCCCTGACGCGCGAGGTGTTGAATGCAGCCGGCGCCGACCTGGAATCGATCGACGTCGTCGCCTACACGCGCGGACCCGGACTCGCGGGCGCCTTGCTGGTCGGCGCCGGCGTCGCCTGCTCGCTGGCCGCCGCGCTCGGCAAGCCGGCGCTCGGCGTGCACCACCTCGAAGGGCATCTGTTGTCGCCGTTTCTGTCGGCGGATCCGCCCGCGTTTCCCTTCGTCGCGCTGTTGGTCTCAGGCGGTCACACCCAGCTTCTCGAAGTCACCGATGTCGGCGAATGCGCCCTCCTCGGCGACACCATCGACGACGCTGCCGGCGAGGCCTTCGACAAGTCCGCCAAGCTGCTAGGGCTCGGCTATCCCGGCGGGCCGGCGCTGGCACGTCTGGCCGAGTTCGGCAACCCGAAGGCCTTCGCCTTGCCGCGACCGCTGCTTCAGCGCGACTCGCTCGATTTTTCTTTCGCGGGCCTGAAGACTGCCGTTCGCACGCATGCGCTCAGGTTCGAAGGATCGACGTGCGAGCAATCGCGCGCCGATCTCGCGGCGTCGACACAGGAAGCGATCGTCGACGTGCTGGTTCGCAAGTCGGTTGCGGCGCTGGCGCGCACCGGCCTGACGCGTCTCGTCGTCGCCGGCGGCGTCGGCGCCAACACCTTGCTGCGCGAGCGGCTCACCTTCGAATGCGCGAAGCGCCAGGCCCGGGTCCATTACCCGGAGCTGGCGCTTTGCACCGACAACGGCGCGATGATCGCGCTGGCCGCGGCGATGCGCTTGCAACGCGGCATCGCCGCATTGTCGACCGGCTACGCCTTCGACGTGCTGCCGCGCTGGCCGCTCACCGCGACGCGGGAAGCGGCCCTGGCGACCTGAGCAACGCCGATCAGGCGATGCTCAGTTGCGTCGCGCCTGCCGGCACTTTCTTCTCGAGCGTGAGCGTCAGAACGCCGTTCTCGAACTTCGCTTGCGACTGCGCCTGGTCGACTTCCGTCGGCAGGACGATGGTGCGCGCGTAGACCGCGGCGGAGCGCTCGCGATAGAGCACGCGATGGGCCGGCTTCGCGTCGGCGACCGCTTGCTCCTGGCCTTCGGGCTCGACGGCGGAGGCGCTGGCAACCGCGCTGGTCAGCGTGACGCGGCGGCCCTCGACCGAGACCTTCAGCTGTTCGCGCGTGCTGCCCGGAACATCGAGGATGATCGTGTACGCGACATCGCTTTCCGACACGTCCATCGAGGGCGTGCGGGTCTCGACAGCGGCCTTCGCGTGGCCGAGAAAGCGGTCGAAGGATTCGTCGAACAGACGGTCGAGCGCGGCGCCGAACGCGGGGGCCACGGCAGCGCGGCGGGCGAGCGCCGACGAACGGGAAAGGGGCAGAACGAACATGGTGAACTCCTACAATCGTTCGGTCGCGGCACAGCGCTGCAACCCTGCCGCCGAAGTGAGTGCGGCATTTTTGTTTTCAAGGGCTCGCGCCTTTGCGTCGCATGAGACAAGTCATAGAAGATCTGCCGGAATCGAAGATCCGTGAAGTCGCCAACGCTGCGCTCGGCCGCGGCGACGTGCTCGCTTTCTGGTTCGGCGAGAGCGACGAACCGACGCCCGACTTCATCCGCGAAGCCGCGGTCCGTTCGCTGGCCGAGGGCGAGACTTTCTATTCGCACAACCTCGGCTTGCCGGAGCTGCGCGAGGCGATCGCGCGCTACGCGAGTTCCCTGCACCGGCCGGTCGATGCCGGACGCATCGCGGTCACGTCCTCGGGCGTCAATGCGCTCATGCTCGCGATGCAGGCGCTGGTCGGCGCCGGCGACGAAGTAGTCGCGGTCGTCCCGGTGTGGCCCAACCTCACGGCCCAGCCGGCGATCCTAGGCGCGTTCGTCCTTCGCTTGCCCCTGCGCGTCGAGCGCGGCGCGTGGCGGCTCGATCTCGACGAGCTGCGCAAGACAGTCACGTCGCGAACGCGCGTTCTCCTCGTCAACTCGCCGAACAATCCGACCGGCTGGACCTTTGCGCGCGTCGAGCAGGAAGCGGTGCTCGCTCACTGCCGCGTCACGGGCACATGGATCGTCGCTGACGAAGTCTACGAGCGCATCTACTTCGGCGGCGCGCCGAGCGCTTGTGCGCCGAGCTTTCTGGACATCGCCGAGCCCGACGACCGGCTTCTTGTCGTGCACAGCTTCTCGAAGAGCTTCCTGATGACCGGCTGGCGGCTCGGCTGGATCGTGTCTCCGCCCGCACTGGAGCCGGGATTTGCCAAGCTGATCGAGTTCAACACCTCGTGCGCGCCGGTCTTCGTGCAGCGGGCCGGAGTCGCTGCCATGAGCCAGGCCGAAGCCTTCGTGCCGGGGCTGGCTCGGCGTCTGCGCCTCTGCCGCGACACCTTGCTGCTGCGGCTGGCCGGGCTGCCCGGCATCACGGTGACTGAGCCGGCGGGCGGCCTGTATGCGTTTTTCAGCATTGAGGGCTACGTCGATTCGCTGACTCTGGCCAAGCGACTGGTCACCGAATCGGGCCTGGGCCTGGCGCCGGGTGCCGCCTTCGGGCCGGAAGGCGAGGGCTGGCTGCGCTGGTGCTTCGCCTCGCGAGACGCAGCGCGGCTGGTGCTGGGGGTGGAGCGCCTTGCCGCCTACCTCCGTCTATAATCGTCCGCTCGGCTGCTCTGGCAGCTGATCCCCCACGGCGCCGGTCGGTTTCACCGGCGTTCGCGAGTCGAACCTCGAAACCGTGTCGCGGC
>JAYSMB010000174.1:0-1823 GCA_043725065.1 Burkholderiales bacterium | reverse complement strand
GGTGACCGGCGCCGACGAAACGCTGCTGCGCGATGCGCGGGCGCTGATCGTCGCCCTGGAGCCCAAGCCCGGCCGGACTTCTGCACGACTACATCGGGGACGATGATGTTGGCCTCGGCGCGCGAGAACGGCCGGCCGGGCTTGGGCTCCAGGGCGACGATCAGCGCCCGCGCATCGCGCAGCAGCGTTTCGTCGGCGCCGGTCACCGCCATCAGCTTCTTCAGGTCGCGCCGGGCCAGCAGCGGCAGGTGGCTCTTGCAGACGATGATGGCGATCGCCTGCGCTTCGCCGCGTGGCAGGGTACGCAGTTGCAGCGTCAGGCACTCGGCGAGGTCGCGCGCACCGACACCGGTGGGCTCCATGCTCTGCAGGAAGCGCAGGCCGCAGCGCAGTTGAACGAGGATCGGTTCGCTCGTCTCGTCTTCGTCGTCGCAGGCGTCCGCGACATCGCGCTCGAACGAGAGACCGCCTTCGCGCAAGCGCTCGGTGATGTCTTCGAGCGAATCGGCGAGGTAGCCGTCTTCGTCGAGCGAGTCGATGAGCACGAGCACGGCCGCCGCATCGGCGTCGCCGAGGCGCATGCTCGAAAGCTGGCTGCGCAGGTGGTCCTGCAGGCTCATCGTCGCCGTGTCGCGATCGGAATCGTCGAAGGCGTCGGCGTCGTTCTGGGTGCGCGTCTTGCCCGGCGTCTCGCGGATGCCGTCGAAGTCTTCACGCTCGGTACCGTTTTCCCAGTCCTCGCGCTCGGTGCCGCCGAAGTCGGCGGCGCCGTCGATGGCCGGGACGTCGTCGCCGCCTTCGCCGCCGCCCGATTCGGCGGCGCGTTCGGACTCGCGTTCGCCGGCACGTTCGGCGCTCGACAGTCGCTCGCTCAACGGCTCGAACGCGGGCGGCGCCTCTTCCTCGGTTTCGAGGAACGGGTTCTGCTCGAGCATCTGCTCGACTTCCTGGTGCAGCTCGAGCGTCGAGAGCTGCAACAGGCGGATCGACTGCTGCAACTGCGGGGTGAGTGCCAGGTGCTGCGAGAGACGAACCTGTAGGGACGGCTTCATCACGGGCCGGCCTCCCGCCGGGCCGCCCCAAGGGAGGCCGCAGCCCCTTGGGGGGCAGCGCAGCGACGCAGCCGCAAGCGTGGGGGCATGATGTTCACATGCGGAAGTTTTCGCCGAGATAGACCTTGCGGACGTCGGCGTTGGCGACGATCTCGGCCGGCGTGCCTTCGGCAAGCACGCGACCCTCGCTGATGATGTAGGCGCGATCGCAAATGCCGAGCGTCTCGCGCACGTTGTGATCGGTGATCAGGACGCCGATGCCGCGCTTCTTCAGGAAGCCGATGATTCGCTGGATCTCGATCACGGCGATCGGGTCGATGCCGGCGAAGGGCTCGTCGAGCAGGATGAAGCGCGGCTGCGTCGCCAGCGCACGTGCGATCTCGACGCGGCGCCGTTCGCCGCCCGAGAGCGCGGGCGCCGGCGAGGCGCGCAGCTTTTCGATCGAGAGGTCGCGCAGCAGCCCTTCGAGCATCTCGTCGATGACGGCCTTTTTCAACGCCTTGCCGTCGGGCCCGACCTGGAGCTCGAGCACGGCACGGATGTTCTGCTCGACGTTGAGCCGGCGAAAGATCGACGGCTCCTGCGGCAGGTACGAAAGGCCGAGGCGCGAGCGTTGGTGGATCGGCATGCGCTCGACCCGTCGGCCTTCGATCGTGATCTCGCCGCCGTCGGCGCGGACCAGGCCGACGATCATGTAGAAGCTGGTCGTCTTGCCGGCGCCGTTCGGGCCGAGCAGGCCGGTGATTTGGCCATCCTGGGCCCGGAAGCTGA
>JAYSMB010000173.1:0-2319 GCA_043725065.1 Burkholderiales bacterium | reverse complement strand
CTTGTCGCGCAGGCGCAGGTTCTCGTGGCTGATGCGCTGGCTGCGCGTGAGCAGCGAATAGGCGAACTGCTCGGGCGGCAGGTTGACGTAGCGGTCGACGTGCTCGAACCACTCGGTCGAGTTGCGCGCCGCGTTCTGGATCTTCAGCACCTCGATGCCGCGCACGGCTTCATACGCTTGCAGCGCAGCCGTCAGGTCGTCGGGCGTCTGGCCGATGCAGCGCGCCAGCTCGATCGAATCCTCGAGCGCCAGCTTGGTGCCCGAGCCGATCGAGAAGTGCGCGGTGTGCGCCGCGTCGCCCATCAGCACGACCGGCGCGTGGCCGTTGTCGTAGACCCAGTTCTGGCAGACGACGCGCGGAAAGCGGATCCACTGCGCCGAGCCGCGCAGGTGGCTCGCGTTCGACATCAGCGAATGGCCATCGAGATATTTCGCGAACAACTTTTCGCAGAACGCGATCGCGTCTTCCTTTTCCATCGTCTCGAGCCCGGCCGCGCGCCACACCCGTTCCGGCGTCTCGATGATGAAGGTCGAGGTCTGGTCGTCGAAGCGATAGGCATGGGCCTGGAACCAGCCCCACTCGGTCTCTTCGAAGGCGAAGGTGAAGGCTTCGAACAGCTTGTACGTGCCGAGCCAGACGAAGCGGCAGTCGCGCAGGTCGATGTCGGGTCGATACGTGTCGGCGTGCTTCGCGCGGATGCGGCTGTTGAGCCCGTCGCTGGCGATGATCAGGTCGGCGTCGGAGTACTGCGCGTCGTCCTGCACATCGGTCTCGAAACGCAGCTGCACGCCCAGGTCTTCGCAGCGCCGCTGCAGGATGTTGAGCAGCCGCTTGCGGCCGATGCCGCAAAAGCCATGGCCCCCCGAGCGCACCTTGTGGCCGCGGAGGTTGACCTCGATGTCGTCCCAGTGATTGAAGGCGCCCAGGATCTCGGCCGCGCTTTCCGGATCGGCCGCCTGCAGATTGCCGAGCGTCTGGTCGGAGAACACGACGCCCCAGCCGAAGGTGTCGTAAGGCTTGTTGCGCTCGACGACGACGATCTCGTGCGATGGGTTCTGCCGCTTCATCAGCAGCGCGAAATAAAGCCCGGACGGGCCGCCGCCGATGCAGACGATTTTCATGAGGACTGAATAGTTGACTGGTAAAGCATCTTAGCGGCGAGGCGGCGGTCTGGCAAGCGGCTTCTCACCTTCCGGCCAGCGACCCGTCACTCGGGAATCAGCATCCACTTCCCGTCCTTCAACTGCATCAACTCCCGACCACGCCGATCGAAGCCCGAATGATCGGCCGCCGTCATGTTGTAGACCCCTTGCGTGCCGACCAGTTCCTTCGTCTGCTCGAGCGCATCGCGCAGCGCCGAACGGAACTCGGGCGTGCCGGGCTTGCCCTGCTTCGCCGCTTCGGGCACCGCTTTCACAAGCAGCAGTCCGGCATCGTAAACATTGGCGCCGAAAGTCGCCGGCTTGCTGCCGTAGATCTTTTCGTACGCGGCGATGTACTCGAGCGCGACCTTCTTCGCCGGGTTGCTGTCGGGCATCTGGTCGAGCACGAGCATCAGGCTGGCCGCCATCACGGCACCGTCGACGGCCTTGCCACCAAGGCGCACGAAGTCGGGCGTGGCGGCACCATGAGTCTGGTAGATCCGGCCCTTGTAGCCGCGCTCGACGAGCGTGGTATGCGGCAGCACCGTACCGCCCCCGGCTGCGCCGACCAGGACTGCATCGGGGTTGGCGGCGATGATCTTGGCGACCTGGCCGATCACGCTCTGGTCGCTGCGCGCATAGCGCTCGTTGGCCACCAGCTTGATGCCGACCTTCTCGGCCATCGGCACGAAGGTGCGATACCACGACTCGCCGTACGCATCGGAAAAGCCGATGAAGCCGACCGTCTTGACGCCGTGTTTGGCCATGTGCGAGACCAGCGCCTGCGAGATCAGGTCGTCGTTCTGCGTGGTCTTGAAGACCCAGCGTTTCTGGTCGTCCATCGGCAGCACGACGGCCGGCGTACCCACCGGCGCGAGCATCGGCGTCTTGGCCTCGGCGATGAACTGGATCGTGCCCATCGCGTTGGGCGAGCCGGACGGGCCGATGATCGCGTCGACCTTGTCTTCGGCGAGCAGCTTCTTGACGAGCGCGACCGACTGGGTCGGGTCTGACGCGTCGTCGTAGATCACGTACTCGACGGTGATGTCGCCGATCTTCTTCGGCAGCAGCGCGCCGGTGTTCTTCTGCGGGATGCCGACGACGGCCGTCGGCCCGGTCGACGAGGCGATCAGCCCGACCTTCATCTGCGCGTGCGCGGCGAAGGCGACGAGCGAG
>JAYSMB010000172.1:0-4963 GCA_043725065.1 Burkholderiales bacterium | reverse complement strand
CGGCGAAAGCGAGCGCCTCGAAAAGTTGCGATTCGACCGGTGCCCGTTTCATCGACGAAACCCTCTGTTGTTCCAGGCCCCGATTCTCCATTGCCTCGGCCCGGACGGGCGATCCGGTGGCGCGCAGGAGCGGCTCCGTCCTACGGTCCGGGGCAGCAGCTTCGACCTACTCTGTCTGCTCCCGGCGCGCCTCGCGCCAACCGTGCGTGGCACCGCCGCGCCGCGGCAATGGAGACGACCATGACGCCACATTCATCTTCCCGCCACAGCCGCACTTTGACGGCACTCGCAGTCGCTTCGCTTGCCGGCGCGTTCGCCGGCCCTGGCGTGTTCGCCGCCGACGCGGCAGCGAGTTCGCCGAACGCGCGCTACGTCCAGGAGCGCGCCGACTGCGAAGCCGGCCGCACCGCGGAAGACAAGGCCACCTGCCTGAAAGAAGCCGGCGCCGCACAGGTCGAGCGCAAGAGGCACACGCTCGACAACAGCGGCACGCCGGTGATGAACGCGACCGACCGCTGCAACGTCCTGCCGGCCAAGGACAAGGCCGACTGCCTGGCGCGGGTGCTCGGACCCGTCAAGTCCAACCAGACCGTCACGACCACGGGCAGCGTCGCCGGCGGCGGCGTGATCAAGGAGACGACCACCACGACCCCGGGCGCGATCATCGTCATCACCCCGGCCACAGAACCGACGCCGGTGAGCCCGCCCGCCAGCGCGCCGTAGAACCTGCCGCCCTGCGTGGTCGAGGCCGCCGCGGGGCCGGCGCGCGGCTGCTATCCTCGTTCTCCCTTTTCGGCGAGCGCCGTGGCCGCCCTGCACATCACCGACATCGAGTCGGCCATCAACTGGTGGCGCGACAAAAAGCCTTCGACTGACGGAATCACCGCCTGCGCCGAAGTTCTTGCGCTGGCCGAGGTGTACGCCTTGATGGTCTACTATCACGAGGCCGAATGCGACGAAGCGTCGATGCCTGCCGCGGCGCAAGTCGCCTGGCTGGCTTGGTATGCGACGACGCCAGATGCCCCCTGCATCGCGATCTGCTCGACCAGCCAGGGCGATGCGATCTGCAAGGGCTGCGGCCGCAGCTTCGAAGAGGTGCGGCACTGGACCGCGATGTCGCCGGCCGAGAAGCGCGCCACCTGGCGCCGCATCACGCAGGAAGGTAAGGCCTGGCGCTTCAACCGCTACGCCGAGCGCGCGCAGCACGGCGCGGCGAACCCCCCATTCGCGGACGGAACGCCGCGCGTCGCGTCTTCATGACGCGGCCGAGCCTGAAGCAGAGCGCGCTCTGCCTCTTGCCGCTGGCCTGGCCGGTGTTCATCGGCCAGATCGCCGTGCTGGCGTTCAGCACGGTCGACACGGTCATGGTCGCGCGCGCTTCGGCGCTCGACCTCGCCGCCCTGGCGATCGGCGGCTCGACCTACATCTCGATCTTCATCGGCCTGATGGGCGTGATCCTGGCGATCGGTCCGATCGCGGGTCAGTTGTTCGGCGCCGGCAAGCTGCGCGAAAGCGGGCACGAGGCCGAACAGGCCGTCTGGCTCGCGCTGGTGCTCGCTGTCCTCGGCTGCGCGCTGCTGCTCTGGCCAGAACCCTTTCTCGCCCTGGCGCGCGCCGAGGCGCCGGTCGCCGCCAAGGTTCGCGGCTACCTGCGGGGGCTCGCCTTCGCGTTGCCGGCCGCCCTGGTCTTCATGGCCTACCGCAGCTTCAACATCGCCGTGTCGCGGCCCAAGGCCGTGATGGTGTTGCAGCTTGGCGGCCTCGCTCTCAAGGTGCCGCTCAATGCACTGCTCGTGTTCGGCTTCGTGCTGGCCACACCCTTCGGCGAATGGCGCGTTCCGGCGCTCGGCGCGCCGGGCTGCGGCATCGCGACCGCGATCGTCATGTGGTGCCAGTTGCTGGCCGCGATCGCGCTGGTGCGGCACGATCCGTTCTACGCACCGTTCGGCCTGGGCCGTCGCCGCCTGAGCCGGCCGAACCGGGCCAGCCTGGCCGCCCTTCTCAAGCTCGGCATCCCGATGGGCCTGTCGATCCTGATCGAGGTGACCGGCTTCACCTTCATGGCCTTCTTCATTTCGCGAATCGGCGCGACCCCGGTCGCCGGGCACCAGATCGCGGTCAACATGATCTCGCTGATGTTCATGCTGCCGCTGTCGATCGCCAACGCTTCGAGCGTGCTCGTGGCGCAGCGCATCGGCGCGGGCGACGCGGCCGACGCGAGCCGGATCGGCTGGGCCGGGCTCGAGATCGGGGTGCTCTGTGCCGCCGTGCTCGGCAGCACGGTCTACCTGCTGCGCGAAAGCATCGTCGGGCTCTACACCAGCAACCCGATCATCGTCGCGGCGGCGCTGCCGCTGCTCGCCTGGGTCGTGCTCTTTCACGTCGCCGACGCAGCCCAGACGATCGCCGCCTTCGTCTTGCGCGCGCACCGGATCACGACGGTGCCGCTGGTGGTCTACGTGGTCGCGATCTGGGTCATCGGCCTGGGCGGCGGCTACGTCGTCGCGTTCGTTTTCACCGACTTCGGGCCGGTCTGGATGCATGGCGCACGAGGCTTCTGGTCGATGGCCACGCTGGGCATCGGCCTGGCCGCGATCAGCCTGACAGGCTATCTCGGCTGGACGCTGCGGCGCGAACGCGCGTCGGCGCTCGCGCTCAGAGCGCCGGCAGCTCGATCGTGAAGCAGCTGCCGCCGCCTTCGCGTCCTTCGCAGCGGACGCTGCCGCCATGGCGCTCGGCGATCTGCTTGACCAGCGAGAGGCCAAGGCCGACGCCGCCGGCCTGCTCGGCATGGCCCGGCAAGCGAAAGAAGGGCTCGAAGATGCGCTCGCGCATCGCCGGCTCGACGCCGGCGCCACGGTCGCAGACCCGCGCCGTCGCGCCTGGCCGACCGCGCACCGACGGTTGCAAGGCCACCGTCACTTCGCCGCCGCCGTAGCGGCGCGCGTTCTCCAGCAGGTTGCGGAGCGCCCGGCGCAGCAGCCGCTCGTTGCCGGCGACGAACACGTCGCCGGTCGAGTCGACGCTGGCATCGACACGCGACGCTTCCTCGGCCGCGACCGCGAGCAGATCGACCTTGTCGCGATGCAAAGGATCCTGCGCGCCGTCGAGCCGGCTCGCGAGCAGCACTTCTTCGACCAGCGCATCGAGCTCGACGACATTGCGGTCGATCTCGCGCTTGAGCTTTTCGCGCTGCGGCGGGCTCGCGTCGTCGAGCATCGACACCGCCATCTTCATTCGCGCCAGCGGCGAGCGCAGTTCATGACTGGCGTTGGCAAGAAGCGAACGATGCGACTGCACGAGTGCCTCGACCCGCCCGGCCGCGACGTTGAAACTCGTGGCAACCGCCGCGACCTCGTCGCTGCCCGAGACCGTGACGCGATGACTCAGCTCGCCGGCGCCGAACTGCTCGACGCCCTGCTTCAGGGCCTCGAGACGGCGCGTCAGCCGGCGCACGACCGGGTAAGCGCCGGCGGCGACGGCGACGAAAAGAACCAGCAGGATGGTCGCGAGCCCCGCCCCGCGCGGAAAGCCGGGCGGCAGGAACGGCCACGGTGGTGGCGGCCGCGCGCCTCGCTCGTCGCGGGACGCGTCGGGCGAGCGCGGGCCGGTCGCCTGGCGCATCTGGCCGGGCCGCATCGTCCACAAGGTGCGCCCGTCGTCGAGCTTGACCGCGAACGGGCGGATCTGGCCTTCGTCCATGCGCCGGACGAACGAGTCGGAAGCGCCGATACGCTGCCCGTTCGCGTCGTCAAGCGCGAGCGGGATGCGCAGACGCTGCGACCACTCGCGCAAGGCCGTGGCCTGTGTCCCGGCGGGCGCGTCGGCGCCTGGCAAAGAGCGCTGGATCAGGTCGGCCCAGGCGCCGAGTCGCTCATTGAGAACCGATTCGTTGCGCGTCCGCTCCTGGTCCAGGTGCCGCTCGACGACCAGCCCGGAGGCGAAGGCGAACAGCAATAGCACCACCACCACGGTCGCATAAATGCGCAGGTAGAGGCTCTTCATGCAGCGGCTTCGTCGGCGTCCTGTTTCCTGGCGAAGACGTAGCCTGCGCCACGCACCGTGAGCACGCGCCGCGGCGCTTTGGGATCGTCTTCGATCACGGCGCGGATGCGCGAGATGTGGACGTCGATCGAGCGGTCGAAGGCTTCGAGCGGATGGCCTTTGAGCGAATCCATGATCTGGTCGCGCGTGAGCACGCGGCCCGGACTTTGCGCCAGCACCACCAGCAGATCGAACTGATGGCCGGTCAGGTCGCAGGCCTTGCCGTCGAGTCTGGCGACGCGGGCGCCGAGATCGATCTCGAGCCGGCCGAAGCGCAGCACGTCGTCATCGGCCGGCTGCGGCGAAGCGCGGCGCAGCAAGGCCTTGACGCGGGCCAGCAACTCGCGCGGCTCGAACGGTTTGGGCAGATAGTCGTCGGCGCCGAGCTCGAGGCCGACGATGCGGTCCATCGGCTCGCCGCGTGCGGTGAGCATGAGCAGCGGCAACTGCCGGGTGCGGCTCTCGTTGCGCAGCTCGCGGCAGAGTTCGAGGCCGTCGCCGTCGGGCAGCATGAGATCGAGAACGAGCGCGTCGTAGCTGGCACCCGAGAGGCGATTGCGCCCGGCGGCCAGCGTGCCCGCGGTCTCGACCTCGAAGCCGCAATGGCCCAGGTAGTCGGCCACCATCGACGCCAGGCGGGCGTCGTCGTCGATGAGGAGGAGGCGAGGGTTCATGGTTGAAATTGTTGAAAAGGCCGGGCTCCTTGCGGCGCCCGGCCCGATCCGTTTGCGACTCGATTATCGGCGCGGTCCGTCCCGCTCCATGCGCTTCATGCGCTCTTCCATTCGCGCCTCGCGATCCTTCATGCGCTCGCCGACCTTGGCGCGCTGCTCAGGCGTCAGCACATTGGCGACCGCGACCATCGCCTGCGTCGCGCGGCGGCTCATCTGGTCGTGCTGCTGCAGCATCTGCTGGCGCA
>JAYSMB010000171.1:0-5761 GCA_043725065.1 Burkholderiales bacterium | reverse complement strand
GGCAGCGCGAACTACAACAAAATCGCAGCCTGGATCGCCATCGGATGTTGAACGGCATGACTGTCGAGCGAGGCTTTCTCTCCAAGCACCCTGCCCACTCGAAACGGCCGGCCGTCCGGACCCTTGTCGGCCTCGCCGTCGCAGCCCTCGTCGCGAGCTGCGGCGGCAGTTCCGGGAACCCCTTCGACAACCCAGCGACGGTGACCAACCCCGGCATCGTCTCCGGCCAGCACCTGGCGTTCGCCTACTTCCAGCGCTGCATCGACCCGATCTTCCTCGCCAAGCTGCAGATCCAGCTAAACGGCGTCACGTCGACCAACACCTGCGCCGGTTCCGGTTGCCATGACAACGTGACCGGCACGGGCGGTGCGTTCCGGCTCATTGGGGCCGCCCAGCCGATCGATCTGAGCGACCCGGCCATGACGCCGGCGGTGATCCGCAGCACCGACATGTACAAGAACTTCTACTCGGCCCAGGGCGAGGTCGTGCTCGGCACGCCCGAGCAGAGCCGGTTGCTCGCCAAGCCGCTCGTGCTCAATGTATTTCACGGCGGCGGCCTGATCTTCCCGAGCGAGAGCGACCCGAACGCCCAGCTCATCAAGTACTGGATCAGCCACCCCGCACCGCAGGGCCAGGACGAGTTCAGCACCGCGACCTATGCCATGTTCACGCCGCCGGATCCGAAGACCGGAACGTGCAACACGCAATGATCCGCCGCGCGTGGGTCCTTGCCATGATCTTCTTCGCCGCCGGGTTCGGCCCGGCGCAAGCATTCGCGGCCGATCCGCCTGAGGCCGCGTCGGCACCGGCCTTGGTCGCGTCGGCCCCCGCCCCTGCGCCGAGGGCGAGCGACGCGAACGAGCGGCTGCAGATCGCCGATCCCTACATCGAGCTGCGCACCGGGCCTGGGCGCGGCTTTCCGATCTTCTTCGTCGCCGCACGCGGCGCATGGATCGAGATCGAGCAGCGTCACACCGACTGGTTCCAGGTCCGTACCGACGGCGGCAAGGCCGGCTGGGTCAACCGCGGCCAGCTCGAGACCACGCTCACGGCCGCGGGCATCACAAAGAGCTTTCGCGACGTCCTGGTCGACGACTACCTGAACCGCAAGGTCCAGCTCGGCGCCGCCTGGGGCCACTTCAAGGCCGAGCCGATGTTGAAGCTCTGGACCAGCTATCGCCTGTCCGAGACGCTCAGCGTCGAGGGCACGATCGGTCAGGTGCAGGGCGTGTTCTCGGGCACCGACTTCTGGCACCTGAACGTGCTCGCCGAGCCCTGGTCGGACCGGCGCATCTCGCCCTTCTTCAGCATCGGCCTCGGCAAGTTCCGCAACTTCCCGAACCTGAGCCTGGTCGGCGCGACCACCACCGATGCCAAGCTCGCCAACGCCAGCCTCGGTGTGCGCTATTACCTGAGCGACCGCTTCGTCATGCGTGCCGACTATTCCCTCTACACCGTTTTCGTCAACGATGCGAAGACGACCGAGTACCGCGCGTGGACCGCGGGACTCGCCTTCTTCTTCTGAGGGCCCGCCCCGATGCATCGCCAACAACCCTTCATGAACTCAATGACCGTGCGCATCCTCCTCCTCGTCGCCGCGGCCGCGGCGATCTGCTTCGAAGCGCGTGCCGCCGACCCGCCACCGCCGCCCGCCAGCGAGCCGGTCGTCGTGCCAGACGTCGATCGACGCGGCATCAGGCTGCCGCGCTTTCCCTCGAGCGACTTCGAACTCGGCATCTTCGGCGGTACCTACGCAACCCAGAACTTCGGCACCAACGCCGTCGGCGGAGTGCGCCTGGGCTATCACATCACCGAGGACTTCTTCGTCGAAGGCGTGTACGGAATCACCAAGGTCAACGACACGCTGTTCCGTCAGATCCTGCCGGGCGGCATCTTCCCTCTGCCGAGCGAAAAGCTCAGCTACTACAACCTCTCGGTCGGCTACAACATCTTTCCGGGCGAGGTCTTCCTGCTCGGCACGCACGCCAAGCCGGCGGCGCTTTACGTGATCGCCGGCGTGGGCAGCACCAAGTTCGACCAGCAGCGCCGACCGACCCTGAACTTCGGCTTCGGCTATCGCGTGTTCTTCAACAATCACCTCGCGCTGCAACTCGACGTGCGCGACCACGTCTTTTCGCTCGACCTGCTCGGCAAACGCGAGAGCACGCAGAACCTCGAGCTGACCGGCGGTCTCACCGTCTTCTTCTGAGCGCTTCGAAACAGTCATGAGCACGCCTTCGCAAGGTTTTTTTCATCGCACCGCCCGATTGGCCTGCGGCACGGCAATGCTGTTCGTGGCCAGCGCCGCGATTCCCGCGATCTCGCCCTCGGCTGCCGCGCCCGACTTCACGCTGCGCACCATGAACGGCCCGAACCTGCGCCTGGCCGAGCAGCGCGGCCGGGTCGTGATGGTCAACTTCTGGGCCACCTGGTGCGGCCCGTGCCGGCAGGAGATGCCGCAGCTCGACCGCCTGTACCAGAAGTACAAGTCCTCCGGCTTCGTGCTGCTCGGCGTCAACGTCGACGACGACGTGCGCAAGGCCGCCGACGTTGCCGGCAAGCTCGGCGTGAGCTTCCCGGTGCTGCTCGATACGGACAAGGCCGTGAGCAAGCTCTACGACCTGAGCACCATGCCTTCGACCGTGCTGATCGACCGCGACGGCAAGGTACGCTACGTGCACCGCGGCTACCTCACCGGTTACGAAGACAACTACGACAAGCAGATCCGGGAGTTGCTCAAATGACGGCGCGACGACTCGTTCCGCTCGTCTTGCTGCTCGGATCGGCGCTGCTTGCCGGCTGCGCGATCCCGACGATCCAGCCCTGGGTCAAGCCCTACGAACGCGAGCGCCTGGCCGACCCGATCATGAAGTTCTCGCGCAACAGCCTGCCGGAAAAGCACGCCGAGCACATTCGCGACGTTCGCGAAGGCGCACGCGGTGCCACCGGCGTGCAGGGAGGTGGTTGTGGCTGCAACTGACCGAGAGAGCGAAGCTCGCTCGCTCGGTCATCCTGAGCGAAGCGAAGGATCTCTACGCCGAGGGAAATTGTTCGCCTGGCTCGCAAGCCTGCTCGGTGGCCTGCTGGCGGCGGGCGGCGCGCGCGCGGTCGACCTGCCTGAAGACGACGCCGAAGCCCTGATCCATTCGTACAAGGGCGGCGGCGTGACGGCTTATGGTCCGGCGCTGCTGGTGCGAAAGAGCGTCGCCGATCGCTTTTCGATCGCCGGCTCCTACTACCTCGATGCGGTCAGCAATGCTTCGATCGACGTCGTGACGACGGCCAGCCCGTATCGCGAGACGCGCAGCGAGTTCGGACTTTCCGGCGACTATGTGTACCGCGATTCGCGGATCACCCTGGCCGGCACCACCAGCCACGAGCCCGACTACGTCGCCAATGGTGTCAGCCTCGACATCGCACAGGAAGTGTTCGGCGGCATGACGACCGTCGCGCTCGGCTTCTCGCGCGGCTCCGACAAGGTCCTCAAACACAAGGAACCCGATTTCAAGGATCACGCCTCGCACTGGCGGTACCGGCTGGGTGCAACCCAGATCCTGACGCCGCGCTGGATCATGAGCGCGAACTTCGAGGCCCTCTCCGACGAGGGCTTCCTCGGCAGCCCGTATCGCGTCGCGCGCGTGTTCGGCGCGGCGGTGCCCGAGCGCAATCCGCGCACACGCTCGGCGCGCGCCGTCAAGTTCCGCCTGATCGGCGACCTCGGCTCGCGCGACTCGATGCACCTCGACTACCGCTACTACCGCGACACCTGGGAGATCAAGGCGCACACCTTCGAGGCCGGCTACAGCCGCTACTTCCACGAGAGCTGGCTGGCCGACGTCTACCTGCGCTACTACACGCAGACGAAAGCGCTCTTCTACAGCGACAACGCCGACAGCGAGACCGCCTACGTCTCGCGCAACCGGCAGCTCAGCAGCTTCAACGACATCGCGCTCGGCGCCAAGGTCACCTGGACTTTTCGCAAGGTGCCGGGCAAGTACGAAGTCAAGCTGAACGGCGCGTATGAGTTCGTGCGCTTCAAGTTCAAGGACTTCACCGACATCCGGACCGGCAGTCCTTACGGCTACAACGCGAACGTGCTCCAGCTCTTTCTCACGGGCACCTTCTGAAGACGAGATTCGGCCTATGTTTCCGCACCCCTTTCGCATCCCGATCGCCGCCCTGCTCTTCGCGACGGCCACGCCGGCCGTCCTGAGTGCGACCGTCGCTCCGCCTGGTCCGGCGGCAAACGCGGCGGTCACGGCCGCCATGCCGACGGCCATGACGATGGCACCGGCGGCCACGCCGCCGGCGGCCGCGACGCCGACGCCGACCGCCGGTTCGGCGAGCGCGCCGGAAGTGGCGATGGCGCCCGCCGGTGCCGCGAGTGCTGCCGGCGCACCGCTCGCCGCCACGCTCGACGGTCGCGTGCAGGACGTGAAGAGCGACGTCATCAAACTCAACCGCGATCTGCTCGTGCTCGAAGAAGAGCTGCTTTTCCCCGCCAACACGCAAGTGGCGCTGTTCGTCTCCATGGACGTGGGCAAGATGTTCGACCTCGACTCGGTGCAGATCAAACTCGACGACAAGGTCGTCGCCAACTCCCTCTACACGCCGCTCGAAGTGCAGGCTCTGCATCGCGGCGGCGTGCAGCGCGTCTGGCTCGGCAATCTGCGCACGGGAGAGCACGAGATCGTCGCCTTCTTCACCGGCAAGGGCCCGCACGACCGCGACTACAAGCGCGGCGCGACCGTCAAGTTCGACAAAGGCACCGAAGCCAAGTACATCGAGCTGCGCATCCAGGACTCGATGGGAAAGCTCCAGCCCGAATTCGACGTCAAGCTCTGGCAGTAGCGGTTCCTCACCGATGCGCGCAGCGTCATCCCTTCGCAAGCCGCTGACGAGGCTCGCCCTCGCGCTGGGGATGATGCTGCCCGCTTGCGGCGCCGTGGCCGCCGATGCGCCGCCACCCAACCACGAGATCAAGGATCCGCACTACGGCGACGCCTTGTTCCACTTCTTCCAGGACCACTACTTCACGTCGGTGACGACGCTGATGGTCTCGCAGCATTTCGAGCGCGTCTCGCATCACGACGACGAAGCCGAAGTGCTGCGCGGCGGCATGCTGCTCTCGTACGGCCTGACCAAAGAGGCCGGCCAGATCTTCGCCCGGCTGATCGACAAGGGCGCGTCGCCGACCGTGCGCGATCGTGCCTGGTTCTTTCTGGCCAAGATCCGCTACCAGCGCGGCTACCTGCCGGAGGCGGAGAACGCGCTGGCCCAGGTCGAGAACAACCTGCCGACGCAGCTCGAGGAAGAACGCATCCTGCTGCGGGCCAACCTGCTGATGTCGCATGGCGACTACACGGCCGCCGCCGATGTGCTGAACACCATGTCGCTGAAGGCGACGAGTTCGCGCTACGCGCGCTACAACCTCGGCGTCGCACTGCTCAAGCTGCACGAGACGCCGCGCAGCATCGCGCGCGGCGTGTCCATCCTCGACGACGTCGGCCGCATGTCGGCCGAGAACGAAGAATTTCGCAGCCTCCGCGACCGTGCCAACGTCGCGCTCGGCTTTTCCGCGCTGAGCGAGGGCGATCCGACCCTGGCGCGCAACTACCTGCAGCGCGTGCGCCTGAAGAGCCTGCAATCGAACAAGGCGCTGCTCGGCTTCGGCTGGGCCGCCGATTCGCTCAAGGATCCCAAGCTGGCGCTCGTGCCCTGGCTCGAGCTGGCTGATCGCGACGTCGGCGATTCGGCCGCG
>JAYSMB010000170.1:0-16017 GCA_043725065.1 Burkholderiales bacterium | reverse complement strand
CGACCACCGCCTCGACCATCGGCATCGCCGTCGGGTAGTCGCGCCAGTCGACGGTCACGTCGTAGCCCTGTTCGGTCGCGCGCTTCTCGAACAACTTGTTGTTGATCATGTACTGGGTCACGGGCGAGTTGCCCGCGGCCCATGGAATGCGGCCGACCGAAACCTTCAGCGCCTGGCCTTTGCCTTGGGCGCCGACGATCGCGGGGAACGCCAGCATGCCGCCGGCCATCGCGCCGGCAAGCCCGTGGAGGACGATGCGTCGGCGCGTCCGCGAGGGTTCGACTAGGGACGGCAAAAGGATCGGTTCGTCGTACATCGTCATGGTTGTCTCCTGTGGGTCTCGCATGGTTTTGTCTCGAGCCTGTTTCGGCGTTCACTCGGGCTCGAGTCGTCAGGCGATGGCGCGATACGCCTCGTCCTTGATCATGCTCCAGATGCGCTCGGCGACCGGGTGTGCGCGAACGGCCTCGGCGCGTGGCCGCGGCAGCTCGATCGGCACGACCGACTTGACGCTGCCGGGGTTGTTGCTCATCACCACGACACGGTCGGCGAGGAACACCGCTTCGCTGATCTCGTGCGTGATGAAGACGACGGTTTTGCGCTCCGACTGGGGCAGCGTCTCGCCCCAGATGCGCAGCAGCTCGACCTGCAGGATGAGGCGCGTCTGGGCATCGAGCGCACCGAGCGGCTCGTCCATCAGCAGCACGTCGGGGCCGTTGGCGAGCAGCCGCGCGAGCGCGACGCGCTGGCGCATGCCGCCCGAGAGCTGGTGCGGATATTTCTTCTCCGAGCCCTTCAGGCCGACGAGGTCGACGTGATGGCGGATGCGCTCCTCGCGCTGCGCAGGGGTGAAGTTCTTGCCCGGCGAGCCATGACGCAGGCCGAAGCCGACGTTGTCGAACACGTTCTGCCAGGGCATCAGCGCGTAATCCTGGAACATGACGCCGCGCTCGGCCCCGGGGCCCTTGATCGGCACGCCGTCCATCTCGATGGTGCCGGCAGTCGGTGCGTCGAGCCCGGCGATCATGTTGAGGATCGTCGACTTGCCGCAGCCGGAAGGTCCGACCACGCAGACGAATTCGCCAGCCTGGATCTCCAGGTCGACGCCGGTCACCGCGACCGTCTTGTGGCCGGTCAGCGGCGCGACGAAGTGCTTCGACACGCCCGTGAGCTTGAGTTTCGGCACGGCAGTGCTCGTCGTCATTTCCGTCTCCAGGGCATGAGTCGAAGTTCGGTGATCCGGAAGATGCGATCGATCAGCAGGGCGACGACGCCGACCACGAACATGCAGACGACGATGTTGTTGAGGTCGATGCTGTAGGCATAGAACACGAACATCATTTGGCCGATGCCGCCCGAAGTGCCACCGGCGCCGGACTTGGCGCCGACCGCGAGCTCGGCGGCGATGATCGCCGTCCAGGCCACGCCCATCGCGAGGCGCGCGCCGAGCAGCACGCCGGGAAGCGCTGCCGGCAGGATGATCCGGGTCAGGATGCGGGGCCGCGCGATGCCCATCGTCATCCCCGCCGCGACGAGCTTGCGGTCGACGCGGCTCACCGAGTGGATCGTGTTCAGCAGCAGCGGGAAGAACGCCGCGTAGGCGACGATGAACAGCGACGGTGCGGTTCCCGTGCCGAACCACAGGATGGCCATCGGCAACAGTGCCATCGGCGCGATCGGGCGGAACGACTCGATGATCGGGTCGAGGTTGTTCTTGAGGTGCGTGTTCGAGCCCATCAGCGAGCCGAGGCCGACGCCGACGACGAGCGCGAACAGGAAGCCGACGACCACCCGGCCGAGGCTCTGCACGGTGGCGGAGATCAGTCCGCCGTTGGCGACGAGCTCGATGAACGCGTAGACCACTTTCACCGGCGACGGGGCTGGCGATTCCGCGGGCAGCGTGAGGGCCCACGCCTGCCACAGCGCGACCAGCACGATCGGCAGCAGCGTGGCATGAAAGACGGTGCGCATGCGCAGCGCTCCCGGTGAGCGCACGATCGTGTTCGTGGTCATGAGAGCCCCGTCCCTTCCGCCCACGGCGTGAGCTTGCGCTGCAGTGCGCGCAACGCTAGGTCGCACAGGTAGCCGACGAGACCGATCAACGCGATGAAGGCGAACACCTTCGGACTCATTAGGAGCTGGCGATACCACTCGATGGCGAAGCCGAGCCCGCTCGGCGCGCCGATCAGCTCCGCTGCAATGACGGCCGCCCAGGCGCCCGCGAAGGCCATGCGGAAGCCGACGACGATCGTCGGCAGCGCGCCTGGAACGATCACCTGGCGCATCAGCGGCCAGCCGTGGACGCCCATCGTGCGGGCCGCATTGACCAGCTTCTGATCGACGTTGCGCACGCCCGCGACCGTGTTGAGCAGCAGAGGGAAGAACGCGACGTACACCATGATGAACACCGGCAGCACGTCGCCCACGCCGAAGATGAAGAGACCCAGAGGGATCCACGCGATGCCCGAGATCGGCCGCAGCAGTTCCACGACCGGGTCGATCAGACTATCGGCCGTCGGGTACAGGGCCATCACGAAGCCGAGCGGCACCGCGACGAGCGTGGCGACGACTAGGGCGATGCCGAGCCGCATCGTGCTGATCCCCGCATGCTCGAAGAGCTCGCCGCTCAAGCCCAGTTGCCAGAGGGCAGAAGCGACGCGGAAGGGCGATGGCAGCTGGATGGGATTGCCGTTCCAGAGGTACAGCAGGTACCAGAGGAGGATGAACACGGCGAACGAGCGAACCGCGAGGAACCAGCGACGGCGCGCGATCGGCACGCGCCGGTCGGCTGCGGCCGCCGGGGCAGCCATCACAGCCGCCGGGGCGGCAATCACGGCCACTGGCGAAAGCGCGGCGACTTGTGCCGCCTCGAGTGATATCTCGAGCGGTACCACACCCGCGACGAGCGGCGCGGCGTTGTCCTGCGTGTAGGGCATCGGGGACGTTGGGCGCCTAGCGGGTGGCCGCGAGGAAGCCGCCGTCAACGTACAGCACGTGTCCGTTCATGTACGCGCCGGCCTGCGACGCGAGCAGCAGCGCCGGACCGACGATGTCTTCCGGCGTTCCCCAGCGCCGGCACGGTGTCCAGTCGCGCACGAAGTCGTGGAACTCCTTGTCGCTCGCCATGCTGAACTCGGTCGCGGTGTAGCCCGGGGCCAGCGCGTTGACCGTGACGCCGGTCCCCGCGAGGTCGGTGGCGAGCGCGCGTGTGAACGCGGCGAGCCCGCCCTTTGACGTGACGTACGGCACCAGATTCGGCCGCGACACGTGGTTCATGATCGAGCTCATGTTGATGATACGGCCCGAGCCGCGCGCCACCATGCGCCGCGCCGCGCTTTGGGCCACCGTGAAGCACGCCGTCAGGTCGATGTCGATTACCTGTTTCCAGTCGGCTTGGGTCAGCTCCAGGAACGGCTTGCGGACGATGATCGCCGCGTTGTTGACGATGATGTCGACCTGGCCGTAGTGCTTCTCCGCGTCATCGAACGCGCGCTCGACGGCGGCGGCGTCGGTGACGTCGAAGACCAGCGCGGTGGCGTCGGCGCCTTCGGCGCGCAGGGCGTCCACCCGCTTCGAGACTTCGTCGTTCCGGTCGGCCAGCACGAGCCTGGCGCCTGCCCCGGCGAAGCCGCGCGCGAGCCCCCCTGCGATCCCTCCGGCGCCGCCGGTGATCATCGCGACCTTGCCTGCGAGCGAGAACAAGGTTCCCGGCGATACGTTGTCGAACACTCGAGTCTCCTTCTGCGGCACGTCGAGGGCATGCACCCCGCATTCCTGTCCGGCGGATGCTAGGGACGACCTCGGTCCGACGGAATTAGAAAATGGGCAATGGCGTCTTCGCCTGCCGCGAAAGCCGTACCAGCAGGCCCGAGCCTTCGCGCGAGTCGAAAGCGCAGTTGATGAAATGCCAATACCGCAACTCGTCGGGCCGGCCGACAATGCGGCCCGCCCATGCACCCAGGACCCGATTCCATTCGTCGCATCGGCGAACAGACCGACATCCTCGGCGAGTCCCCGTTGTGGAACGAGCGCGAGCAGGCGCTGTTTTGGGTCGACATCCGGCAGCCGGCGATTCGCCGCCTCGACCATGCGAGCGGGCGCGTCGACACCTGGACGATGCCGGACCTGATCGGCTCGATCGCGTTCGTCGAAGACGACGACCGCCTGCTCGTCGCCTTGCCGGACAGGATCGCGCTGTTCGATCGCGCGACCGGGTCGCTCGAGCCGTACGCCGAGGCGCCGCGCATGCTCAGTCACCGCTTCAACGACGGCCGCGTCGACCGCCAGGGCCGTTTCTGGGCCGGCACGATGCACAACGAAACGCGAGCGTTCGAAGGAACGTTGTTCAGGCTCGACGGCGGCCGTGCATTGACGCCGGTGAAGCACGGCATCGCGATTCCGAACAGCCTCGGCTGGAGCCCCGACGGGCGCACGATGTACTTCGCCGATTCGCTGCGCTACACCATCTTCGCCTACGACTTCGATCCCGAATCGGGTGCGATGTCGGGCGAGCGCGTCTTCGCCACCTCTGTTCCGCCGGCGTTCGCCGACGGCTCGGCCGTCGATGCCGAAGGCGGCCTGTGGAATGCGGAGTTCAACGCCTCCCGCATCGTTCGCTACGCGCCGGACGGCCGCATCGACCGCGTGCTCGATCTGCCGACGAGACGACCGACCTGCTGCACCTTTGGCGGCCCCGATCTCGACATCCTCTACATCACCACGACAAGCCAGCAAATGACCGCGGGAGAACTCGCGGCCGAGCCGCTCGCCGGCGGCCTGCTCGCTTTCGACGCCGGCGTGCGCGGGCTCGTCGAGCCGCGCTTCGTCGCCCACCGCTGACCAAGCGATCGACAGGATCTTCCCGTGAATCCCATCCAGCCCGCATCGATCGAAGCCTTCGCCTTTCGTGTTCCGACTGCCCCGATCAAGGTCTCGTTCGGAACCTTCCGGGATCGTCCGATGGTGCTCGTACGCGTGCGCGACCGCGACGGCGCCGAAGGCTGGGGCGAGGTCTGGTGCAATTGGCCGGCGGTCACGGCCGAGCATCGGGCGAGGCTCGCGGTCGACATCGGCGAGCGCCTGATCGGCCGCACGCTCGAGTCGCCCGACCAGGCGTTTCATGCGCTCACGTCAGAGCTCGAAGTGCTCGCCCTTCAGACCGGCGAAGACGGGCCGATCGCCGCCGCCATCGCCGGCATCGACATCGCGTTGTGGGACCTCGCCGCGCGCAAGGAAGGCGTGCCCCTCTATCGCGCGCTGGGCGGGGCACCTCGCGAACGGCTTCCCGTCTACGCGACCGGCATCAATCCCGACGAGCCCGACAAATACGCCGCCGCGCGCCACGCCGAAGGGCACCGCGCGTTCAAGCTCAAGACCGGCTTCGGCAAAGAGCGCGACCTGCGCAACCTGCGCGCAATGCGCGAAGCGGTCGGTCCCGACGCGGTGCTGACGTGCGATGCGAACCAGGCCTTGTCGGCCGACGAAGCGATCGAGTTTGCGCGCGCGGCCGGGCCGATCGGCCTGCGATGGTTCGAGGAGCCGATCCGCGTCGACCAGCCGGCGGCGGAATGGAAGCGGCTCGCCGAGGCCTCGCCGATCCCGCTCGCCGGCGGCGAGAACTTTCGGGGAAGCCAGTTCGACGCCGCCATCGCGGCCGGCTCGCTGCAGGTCTTCCAGCCCGACATCACGAAGTGGGGCGGCGTCACCGGCAACTTCCGCGTCGGCCGAGCGGTGGTCGAGGCGGGCAAGCGCTACTGCCCGCATTTCTTTTCCGGCGGCGTCTGCCTGCTGGCGTCGCTGCACACCTTGAGCGCGGCCGGCGGAACGGGGCTGCTCGAGTTCGACTGCTGGCCGAATGCCAACCGCGAGTTGATCGTCGGGGACTTGCTGCCGGTCGAGAACGGCACGGTGCCGGTACCGACCGGCGCCGGCCTCGGCGCGACGCCAGACCTGCGAACCCTCGACCGGTACCGCACTTGGCCGCCGAAATCCTGATGCATGGCTGGCGGCTCACGACATGAACGTTTTCGAAGCGGGCGACGTCAGTGCGTTGAAGATCGGCTTCATCGGTGCCGGCCGACTCGGCTGCGCGCTCGCTTGGAGCCTTGCCGACCGGGGGCTCGCGGTGGTCGCGGTGACGAGCACGTTGCCCGTCGACGCCGAACGACTCTCTGCGCCGATCCCGTCGTGCGCCGTCGTCGCGAACCCGCAGCCGGTCGTGGATGCCTGTGATCTCGTCTTCGTAACCACGCCCGACGGCGCGATCGAAGCGGCGGCTTCGCGGGCGCGTTGGCGTCCTGGCGTCGCAGCCGTTCACTGCAGCGGTGTCACGGAAGTGGCGGCGCTCGACGCGGCCAAGCGCGACGGCGCGATGACCGGCGGCTTCCATCCGATGCAGACCTTCGGCGACCCGGCCGCGGCGGTGCGCTCGCTGCCCGGTTGCACGATTACCATCGAAGCGCCCGAGCCGCTCGATGCCGTGCTAGTGACGCTCGCGCAGAAGCTTGAGTGCCGCATCAACCGGCTGCCGCCCGGCATGCGCGGCCGCTATCACGCCGCGGCCGGCTACACATCGCAGTTCATCAACGCGCTCTTCGCCGAGGCCGCGACGATCTGGGCATCGTGGGGCGCGACGCAGGACGACGCGGTGCGCGCGCTGCTGCCCCTCGCGCGCGGCACGCTGGAGTCGATCGCCTCGGCGGGCGTCGTCGACGGGATGCCGGGGCCGGTGTCGCGCGGCGACGTCGGCTCGATCGAGAAGCACGTCAAGGCGTTGACGCCGCTCGGCGGCGAGGTGATGGAGTTCTATCGCGTCGTCTGCGACCGGACGATTCCGCTCGGCATCGCGCGCGGTGCGATCGATGAAGCTGCGGCGGCGAAGCTGCGCGCGGTGCTCGGACGCGAGACGCGGGCACATGCACAGGCAGACGCACATGCACATGCACAGGCGGACGCGGACGTGCACCCGCACCCGCGGGCACAACCCTCGGGAGATCGGACACAGCTTCGGACGTAGATCCGCCTTCGTCGCAATGGAGCTCTTCGGCATCGTCGGGAGCGCCGGTGCGCGCGCCCAGTCGTACCCCAACAAGCCGATCACGATCGTCGCTGCGTATCCGCCCGGAGGCGTCGGCGATGTGGTCGCGCGCGTGCTCGCTACCGAGCACCCCAAGCGCTTCGGCAAGCCGGTGACGGTCGAGAACAAGACAGGCCCGACCGGGATGATCGGCGAGCGCGGTTGCACGCGCCGCGCCGGACGGGCACACGTTGCTGATGGGTGCGATGGCCAGACCATGTTCAACCAGCACCTGCAGGACCAAGGTGCCGGCAAATAAAACCCGGACAGGCAGTTGATGCCCGTCGCAATGGCCGTGCGCTACCCGTTCATCCTCGTGACCAACCCGGAGTTTCCAGCGAGGACTACCAAAGACCTGATCGACCTCGCGAAGAAGAATCCCGACCGCTACACGTTCGCCTCCACTGGAGTCGGCTCCGTCCAGCGCATCGGCATGGAGATGTTCATGCACATGGCCGGGATCAAGCTGCATCACATCTCGTACAAGGGCGGTCGCCGGCGCTCGTCGAGGTGCTCGGCAAACCAAGCCTCGATGATCCTCAGCGGCTTCCGTCGACGATCGTGCAAGTCGAGGCCGGCAAGCTGAATGCGATCGACGTCACGTCGAAGCAGCGGATAGCCGTCGCGCCGACGATCCCTTCGCTCGCCGAGACCCCGGCATGGAGGCGTTCGAGTACCCGGTGTGGGTCGGCCTATTCGCGCTGGCCGGTACGCCTGCACCGATCCTCGACCGGCTCCACAAGGAACGGTGGCGATCCTGGTGCAGCCCGACATCCGTGCGGACCTGCAGAAGCAGGGCATGACGGTTTCAGCCGAATCGCGCGCCGAGTTCGCGGCGTTCGTCAGCAACGAATCGAAGAAAGTACGAGAAAGTGATCCGTGAGGGCGGCATCAAGTCGTCCGAGTAAAGGACGCCGTCGGTCGAGGCGCACGTCGAAGCCCGCTTTGAAGCGCCGCCTTCGCCCGAGTGCCCGCGGCTTTCGAGCGCCGGCAAGGCGTCGTTGACGACTCGGCGATGGCCGGATCGGTGCCGGCTGTCTACAGTGCTGCCCAGTAGCAGCACATCCCTTCGAGAGGCCCACCCATGCAGAAGATGTTCATCGGCGGCCAGTGGGTCGCGGCACGCGACGAGCGCAGCATCCCGGTCGTGTCGCCTTCCGACGGCGAGACGTTCGACGCACTCGCTCGGGGTGGCGCGCACGAGGTGGATCTGGCGGTGCGTGCCGCACGCGACGCGCTCGGCGGCCCCTGGGGGCGACTCTCGGCGACCGAGCGCGGTCGTGTGCTGATTCGCATCGGACAGGCAGTCGCGGCACACGCCGACGAGCTCGCGCGTCTCGAGGCCCGCGACACCGGCAAGCCGTTGACGACGGCCCGTAACGACATCGACGTCCTCGCGCGCTATTTCGAGTTCTACGGCACCGCCGCCGACAAGGTGCACGGCGAGGTGATCCCCTTCCTCACCGGCTACCAGGTCGCGCTAGTACGCGAGCCGCTCGGCGTGACCGCGCACATCATTCCGTGGAACTACCCCGCGCAGATGATCGGCCGCACGGTGGCGCCGGCGCTGGCGATGGGCAACGCGACGGTGCTGAAGCCCGCCGAGGACACGAGCCTCTCGGCGCTGCGTTTCGCGGAGCTCGTCGCCAGCGCCGGCCTGCCCGACGGCGTGCTGAACGTGGTGACCGGCCTCGGCGAGGAAGCCGGCGCCGCGCTGACGGCGCATCCCGGCATCGACTTGATCTCGTTCACCGGCTCCAACGAAGTCGGCACGCTGGTGCAGCAGGCCGCCGCGCGCAACGCGGTGAAGTGCGTGCTCGAGCTCGGTGGCAAGTCGCCGCAGATCGTCTTCGCCGACGCCGACATGGATCGGGCGGTGCCGATGATCGTGCGCGCGATCGTGCAGAACGCGGGCCAGACCTGCACCGCCGGCAGCCGGCTGCTGGTCGAGCAGAAGGCCTTCGACACGGTCGTTGGTCGCGTCGCCGAGGTCTTCGCCAAGGTCCGCGTCGGCACGCCCGACATGGACCTCGACTGCGGCCCGGTGATGAACCCAGCGCAGCTTGCGCGCGTCGAGCGCTACATCGCCCAGGCGCGCGCGAGCGGCCTGCCGGTGCTCGCCGAGGGGCAGATCGCCGAGGGCGTCCCGCGCACCGGCTACTGGGCGCGGCCGACGCTGTTCGGGCCCGTGCCGCGCGATCACGCGCTAGCGCGCGAAGAAGTCTTCGGCCCGGTGCTCGCGGCGCTGCCCTTCGCCGATGAAGCCGACGCGATCGCCCTTGCCAACGGCACCGACTTCGGCCTGCTCGCCGCCGTGTGGACCGAGAACGGAGGCCGCCAGCAGCGCGTGGCCAAGGCGGTGCGCGCCGGGCAGGTCTTCATCAACTGCTACGGTGCCGGCGGGGGCGTCGAGCTGCCGTTCGGTGGCACCAAGCGCAGCGGCCACGGCCGCGAGAAAGGCCTGCTCGCGCTGGAAGAGGTGAGTGCGACCAAGACCCTCGTGCACTGGCACGGTTGAGCCGCGCGACCCGCGACACGCGACCTGCCACCCGCGCCCCTCGACCTGCAATGCCCACCGAGCCGCGCTCGTATCTGTTCGTCCCGGCCGAGCGGCCCGACCGCATCGACAAGGCGTTCGCGAGCGCTGCCGATGCGGTGATCTGCGACCTCGAGGATGCGGTCGCCCCTGCCGCGAAGCCCGCCGCGCGACAGGCGCTCGCGGAGTGGCTTGCGCGAGCCGACCGCGCCCTCGCGAAGCCGCTCGTGGTGCGGATCAACAGCGGCGACAGCGCGTGGTTCGACGACGACCTCGCCCTTTGTCGCTCGCCCGCCGTGCAGCAGGTGATGCTGCCGAAGGCCGAGCGCGCGGAGGACATCGCGCGAGTGTTCGCAGCCACTGGCAAGCCGGTGATCGCGCTCGTCGAAACGGCCGCCGGGATGGACGATGTGCGCACCGTCGCGCGCGCGCCCGGCGTCGTGCGCCTCGCCTTTGGGTTGATCGACTTCCAGCTCGATCTCGGCCTCCCAGGCGAAAGCGACGCACTGCTCGTCTTCCGCTCGCAGCTCGTGCTCGCGTCGCGCGTGGCCGGGCTCGCGCCGCCGGTCGACGGCGTGAGCGTCGCGATCGGCGATGCGGCCGCGGTCGGCGCCGACGGGCGACGCGCGCGCGGACTCGGCTTCGGCGCGAAGCTGTGCATCCATCCAAGCCAGGCGCAGCCCGTCAACGATGCGTTCACGCCGGGAGCGGACGAGCTTGCGTGGGCGCGTCGCGTGGTCGACGCGATGCGCGATGCCGGTGGCGCCGCAGTCGCCGTCGACGGCAAGATGGTCGACCGGCCGGTGCAGTTGCGCGCCGAGGCGCTGCTGCGCCAGGCCGGGCAGACGCCGTGACGGCACGCGAGCTGCCGACACGGATCGACGGCCACGGGGAGGTCCGGCCCTACGCCGGCTGCACGTTGCCGCCACCGGCGCGACGGGGCGACGACGGCGGGGCGACGCGTGCGAGCCGCAACGGCGCCGAGCGCAAGCTACTGCCGTCGATCGCGCAGGCGTTCGCGGCCTGCGCCGTGCGCAACGGCGCGACGCTCTCGTTCCATCACCACCTGCGCAACGGCGACCAGGTGCTGAACCTCGTGCTCGCCGAGGCTGCCGCACGCAGGCTGCGAGGTTTGACGGTCGCCGCGAGCTCACTCTTCCCAGTACACGCGCCTCTAGTCGAGCACCTGCGCAGCGGCGTCGTGGCGCGAATCGTGACCGCCTACATGTCGGGACCGGTCGCCGACGCGGTGTCGCACGGCGTGCTGGCGCTGCCGGTCGTGATGCAGACCCACGGCGGTCGCGCGCGCGCGATTGCGTCGGGCGAACTGCCGATCGACGTCGCCTTCATCGCCGCGCCGGCGGCCGACGCCTTCGGCAACGTCAACGGCGTCGACGGCCGCGCCGCCTGCGGCGTGCTCGGCTACGCGATGGTCGATGCGCGGCATGCTGCGCGCGTCGTCGCCATCACCGACCACCTGCTGCCGCACCCGCTCTGCCCGATCGACATCGCCGATGACGAGGTCGACTTCGTGGTCGTCGTCGATTCGATCGGCGATCCGCGCGGCATCCTCTCCGGCACGACACGCCCGACCACCGACCCGGTGGGCCTGCAGATCGCCGCCAACGCAGCCCGCGTGATCGAAGCCTCGGGCCTGCTCGGGACGAGCGGCTTCTCCTTCCAGACCGGCGCCGGCGGCATCTCGCTGGCGGTCGCGGCCGAGCTGCGCAACGTGATGCGACGCCTCGGCGTGCAGGGCAGCTTCGCAGCCGGCGGTGTGACGGGCTACCTGTGCGACATGCTCGACGAAGGCCTGTTCCGCGCGATCTTCGACGTGCAGTGCTTCGACCTCGAGGCGGTCGACTCGTACCGGCGTGACCCGCGGCACATGGCCATGTCGGCCTCGCTCTACGCAAATCCGCACGCGCGCGGCGCGATCGTTGATCGGCTCTCGACCATGATCCTCGGCGCGGCCGAGATCGACCTCGACTTCAACGTCAACGTGACCGCAGGTTCGTCCGGGCGCATCCTCGGCGGCTCGGGCGGCCATGCCGACACGGCCGACGGTGCGCAACTCGCGATCGTCACCACGCGGCTCGCGGCCGGCGGCGGGCCAAAGATCGTCGAGCGCGTCGGCTGCATCACGACGCAGGGCGCCACGGTCGACGTGGTCGTCACGGAGGCTGGCATCGCGGTAAATCCGCGGCGCGCGGATCTCGCGAGCCGATTGTCGTCGGCCGGTCTCGACGTCGTACCGATCGACTACTTGCGCGCGGCCGCCGGCGCTGCGCTTCCACGCGCGGCCGAGGCGAAGGACGCACGCATCGTCGCCGTCGTCGAGTACCGCGACGGCACCGTGATCGACGTCGTGCGCGCGATCGCCTGACGCGCGCCGCGCGAGACACGAGACGCGACCGATCAGACCGCTGCCGGCCGAGCATCCGCGAACTCCTGCCAGCTCGCGGCGCCGTGCTGGTCAAGCCCCGGCATACCTTCGTAACCCGGGTCGTCCCACTCGGTGATGTACGGGGTCGCCGGGATCTGCACGATCTGCCGGTTGACCTCCATCGGCCGTGTTCGCAGTTGCGGATGGTCGATCAGGTCATGCACCGAATTAATTGCGCCATAGGCGGTCTGTGCCTCGGTCAGACGGTTCACCGTCTCGGCGTAGCTCAGGCCGGCGAAGACGCGCTGCACGATCGCTTCCAGTTCCTCACGATTCTCGGTGCGCACGCGGTTGCTGGCAAAGCGGGCGTCCGTCGCGATCTCCGGCTGGAGCAGAACGCGCTCGCAGAAGGAGGCCCACTCGCGCTCGTTCTGAATCGAGAGCACCAGCTCACGGCCATCGGCACATGTGAACACGCCGTAAGGCACGATGCTTGGGTGCTTGAGACCGACGCGGTCGGGCGCGCCGGCGCCGTAACGCGCCTGCAGGTAGGGAACGGTCATAAGCTCGGCGGCCGAATCGAACAGCGAAACCTTGACGCCGCTGCCGCGTCCACTGTGCTCGCGCTTCAGCAGTGCCTGCTGGATGCCGATGAGTGCGTTCATGCCGGCGACGATGTCGCATATCGAGACGCCGATCCGGCCCCACGGGCCGGGCGCGCCGCTCACCGCGACCAGGCCGCTCTCGGCCTGCACCAGCAGGTCGTAGGCCTTGAGGTCGCGCAGCGGCCCGCTTTCGCCGTAGCCCGAGACATCGCAGGTGACGAGTCGCGGATGGCGCTCGCGCAGCGCTTGAGAGTCGAAGCCGAGCCTGGCCGCAGCGCCGGGCGCCAGGTTCTGGATGAAGACATCGCACCGCGCCAGCATCGCGCGGAGGTGCGCGCAGTCGTCTTCGCGTCGCAGGTCGAGCGCGACCGACTCCTTGCCGCGATTGGTCCAGACAAAATACGACGATTCGCCGTGGACTGCGGCGTCGTAGCCGCGCGCGAAGTCGCCTTCCGGTCGCTCGATCTTGATGACGCGCGCGCCCGCATCGGCGAGGCGGCTGGTGCAGTACGGCGCCGCGACCGCCTGCTCGAGAGCGACGACGAGAATGCCTGTTAAAGGTTTGGCGGACAAGTGCAGCTCCTGAAACCGTCGGCAGGACACCCTGGTCGACCGCTGGATTTTTGAAGTCCGGCCTGAGTACGTCCATCAAAACTTCGGCAACCCCGTGTTGCCGAAATTCGGCCCTCCGGACGCCTGCGCCTTACAGCTCGCCGGCGGATGTCCTCAGGTGCTCGAGCATCAACGTGAGCGAGGCGAGCGGCGGGCGGTCTTTCTTCACGCAGACCAGCATGCGCCGCTCGGCCCAATCGTCGGCCAGCGCGCGCACGCCGAGGTTCATGCTTTCGGCAAGGTCCTTCGCGGCCTGCAGCGGCAGGACGCCGATGCCGAGCCCAGCTTCGACGGTGCGGCACACCGCCTCGAAGCTGCGCACCTGCACGCGGAGCTGCAGCACCTTCTCGGCGGCCACCGCCTTCTCGAGCAGCAATCGCATCATCGACGAGCTGCTCTCAAGTGCGACAATGTCGTGCTCGAGCACGTCCTGGAAGCGCAACTCCGGCAGTTCGAACAGGGGATGGCCGGCCGGCGCGATGACGCAGAGCCGGTCCGTGCGGTAGGCGTCGACGTGAAGCCCGTCGGTCGAAACGCCCTCCATCACGACGCCCATGTCGGCCTCGCCGGCGAGCAGCTTGCGGACAATCTCGGTGCTCCAGCGCTCCTCGACCACGAGGCCGATATCGGGATGCGCGCGGGCGAACGAAGCCAGGTCCCGCGGCAGCAATTCGGCCATCGCCGAGGTGTTGGCCAGGATGCGCAGTGCGCCGCGGCGACCGGCCGCGTGGTCGCTCATCGCGGCGTTGATGTGGTTCAGCTGCACGAGCAGCGTCTTGGCGTGGCCGAGCAGCGTGAACCCGGCGGCGGTCGGCTCGACGCCGCGCGGCGAGCGCTCGAGCAACGACGTGCGGAAGTGGTGTTCGAGCAGCGCGATGCGCCGGCTCGCCGCGGCCACGCCGATGTGCGAAGCCTCGGCGGCCTTGCTCAGGCTATGCAGCTCAGCTGCCCGTACGAACAGGGCCAGTGAATCGACGTCAGGCAGCAACGGACGGGTCTCCTTGCAGCCAAGTATGTCATCGCGAACTGCAAGCCAACGCGCCGACGGTCCGAGTTGTTCATCGCCCAGTCATGAGCCCAGGATCGATGCGAGTTCGATGGCGCAAGTCGCTAGGGCGACGCTGGCCACCGTTCCGATGGTTCCTGCATGCGGCGCTCCGGGCGAGAGCGGCAGGAGCACGCGTCGCCGGCGCAGGCCACAAGCGAACACCGCGCCGGCGGCGACCAGCAGTGCGAGCGCGAGGACCGTGATCGCGGGTCGTCGGCCGCTCAGACCGGAGCGCAGCGCGAGCAGGGCGTTCGTGAGGATCGCAAGTGCGGTGCGGTTCCACGCAAGCGCGGTGCGTTCCGCCTGCAACCCCGCGTCGCGCGTTGGTCCGGGGCTTGTCCTTGTCATTGCGCTTGCCGCATTCATCGTTCACGCCACTCAGTGCAGGATCAGAAGCAGGGGTAGTCGTACTTTTCGTGCAGATTGGTGCGTTTTCGTCGGAGACCCAGCATCCATGCGGGTTTGCGGCCAGTGCCGGGCTTCGAACGCTGGTCCGGCAGCCCCTCGACCGTCCGAAGCCGTACATTGACACTCCGACCGCCCGCCCCGAGATGCCGTGCCCGCCTTCGCCCTGCGATTTGTCGGCCAGGAGACCTTGCCTTCCCGGCTGAGCGAGTTCGACCGCGAGCAGTTCTTCGAGCTGAGTTCGGCCGACGTAACGGCGATCCGCGAGGAGTTCCGCAGCGACCACCGGCTGCCCGCGGCCCTGATGCTCATGTTCATGCGTGTGGCCGGCCGACCTCTCGACGGCTTCACTGTGCTGCCGCGCAATCTGCTGCGTCACACCGCGCAGATGGTTGGCGTCTCGCCCCCGTCCATTGCCAGCCTTCGCTCGATCTATAAGCGGCGGCAGACTCTTTCCAAGCATCAACTCTGGGCCAAAACCTACCTGGCGCTGCGGGAGATCGAGCCCGTCGACGAAGAACTCCTGACCGCCGCGCTACTTGCCCAAGCCGAGGACGCATCGCATTCCGATGATCTTGTTTTGTCGGCGTCGCAGTGGCTGTTCACGCGTCGCATCCTGATCCCGGGTGCGCGGCGACTGCAAGATTGGGCCAGGGACGCGTTCGCAGCGGTCGAAGCGCAGGTCCTTGTCGAAGTCACTGCCGCAGTTCCGCCAATGGCCGCGCAGAAGCTCGTCGACTCCGCTTATCGCGTGCGGCCAACAAGCGATGCCACCTACCTGGAATGGTTGAAGACACCATCCAAGCGACACGGGCCCAGCACCTTCGCTGAGACGGTCGACAAGGTGCGCTTCCTCAAGAACCTTGGTGCGCACGCCTGGGACCTGAGCGGCGTGTCACTCGCCAAGCAACAGGCCTATGCCCGGCAGGTCCAGGCGCGGCGCCCCGTCAAGACGCGCGAGATCAAACCGTCGCGCCAGCTGATCGAGCTCGTGTGCTTCCTACGGATCGCCTTGCTCGAGCTCACCGACGTTGCGCTGCTGCAATCCGGCCGGCGCAGTCAGCAGCTGTTTCGGGAGGCCGCCGATAAGGCGCAGATCAAGCGCGTTCGGGGTTCGGCAGGGCTGATCCAGCAGGCGGCCAAGGCCCGTGCGGTGCTGCACGACGAATCGAAGAGCTGGCAGGGCCGTGTCCTTGAAGCTCGCCAGTTGCTCACCGAGCTCGGCGAGTCCGCGACCGGCAGCTTCGTATCCGAGGTTCGCAAAACACTCTCGAAAGACGCTCAGCGTGTCCACGCGTGCCTGGCATCGTTCAAGGACCGGGAGGTCGGGGGCCGAGCCGGAGATGCGGG
>JAYSMB010000169.1:0-4091 GCA_043725065.1 Burkholderiales bacterium | reverse complement strand
CTGGCCAACAGCACCTGGGGCGGCTGGCTCGCCGAATGCGGCGTGCCGGCGATCTATCGCAGCCAGGCGAGCCTCGCGCCCGGCGTGAAAGTGCGCATGGGCATGCGCCCGGGGCCGCACGCCGGCATAGGCGTCGCGCAGTACGCGTGGGCCACTTCGCCGCTTCGCCGCTATGTCGATCTCGTCAACCAGTGGCAGCTCGTCGCCTGCGTGCGGCACGGCCGGACCGCCGCGCTTGCGGCGCCGTTTCGGGCCGGCGACGTGCAGCTGCACGCCATCGTTTCGGACTTCGACGCGGTCTACGCCGAATACAACGCGTTCCAGTCGTCGGTCGAGCGCTACTGGTCATTGCGCTCGCTGCTGCAGGACGATGTAAGCGAACTCGACGCGGCGGTAATGAAGGACGGGCTCGTGCGTGCCGACACGCTGCCGCTCGTCTTTCGCGCCGCCGGTGCCGAATCCTTGCCGCGCGGCGCGCGGGTTCGGGTCCGGCTCGGCGCGGCCGATCTGCTCACGCTCGACCTGAATGCCAGCGTCGTCGGGCGGCTCGCCGAAACCGGCAGCCCGAGTGCCGCGGCCGCTTCGGATGACGACGAACCCACCGCCGGCCCGCTCACGATCACCGTCGACGTGGCGGACACCGATCTCGGCTCGGAGTCGCCGCCGGTCGCCGAGCCTGCGGCGGCGTGACTCCCGACCCGTCCTGACGATGGCGGTGCGGCTTTCGACGCTGCAATTCGCGCTGATCGCATCGATCGGCGTGCATGGCGTCCTGCTCACCGTGCGCTTCGTCGATCCGGGCGGCTTCAATCGCATCTTCCAGGATTCGCCGCTCGAGGTAATCCTGGTCAACTCGCGCTCGGGCGAAGCGCCCGAGAAGGCGCAGGCCATCGCCCAGGCCAATCTGGCTGGCGGCGGCGAAGCGCAGGCCGGCCGGGCGACCTCGCCCTTGCCCACTTCGACGACGACCGAGCTCGGCGATGCCAACGAGGAAACGAAAAAGCAGATCGAGCAGTTGCAGGAAACGCAGCAGCAGTTGCTGACCCAGATCCGGCGCGAGATGGCGCTGCTGCCGGCCACCGACCCGTTGCGCGACCAGGGCACGCCTGACGAGCGCGAGCAGGAAGAACGGCGCCGGCAACGCATCGAATTGCTGGCCGAAATCGACAAGCGCATCAACGAGGAAAACGCGCGGCCGAAGAAGCGCTACATCAGCCCGGCGACCCGCGAAGAGGTCTACGCCCTTTACTACGATCAGTTGCGCAGCAAGGTCGAGGATCGCGGCACGCGGAACTTTCCCGAAAACCAGGGCAGAAAGCTCTACGGCGAGCTGACCATGAGCGTGACCATCGACGCCGGGGGCCGGGTGGTCGAGACCGAAATCGTTCGCGGCTCGGGCTCGAAGGTCCTCGACCGGCGCGCCATCGCCATCGTCAACGCCGCCGCGCCCTACGGACGTTTCACGACCGCGATGCGCAAGAATGCCGACCAGCTCGTCATCACCTCGCGCTTCAAGTTCACGCGCGACGAGGGGCTCGAGACGACTTTGAGTTCGCAGTGATGGATCGCTACGCCGTGGTGGGCAATCCGGTGGCGCACAGCCAGTCGCCTTTCATCCACGCGGAGTTCGCGAGGCAGACCGGGGAGCTGGTGCGATACGAGCGGCTGCACTGCGCGTTCGACGCCTTCGCGGCGACGGTCCGGGCGTTCGCCCTCGACGGCGCGCGCGGCTGCAACGTGACCATGCCATTCAAGTTCGAAGCTTTCGAACTCGTTGCGCGCAAGACAGCGCGAGCCGCGCTGGCGGGTGCTTGCAACACCCTGCGCTTCGACGCCGACGGCTGGACCGGCGACAACACGGACGGCGCGGGTCTCATCAACGACATCGAACGCAATGCCGGTGTTGTCTTGCGTGCTGCGCGCGTGCTGCTAATAGGCGCCGGCGGGGGAGCGTCGGGCGCGCTCGGCCCGCTGCTGGCGGCCGAACCGAAGGAGCTGGTCGTCGCCAATCGCACTGCGGCCCGCGCCATCGAGCTGGTCGCGCGCCATGCGCACGCCGGCTCGGCGCGGCCGTCGACCCTGCTGCGCGCCGCCTCGCTCGAATCCTGCGGCAGCGGTTTCGACATCGTGATCAACGCCAGCGCGAGCAGTGTCGGCGGGTCTCCTGTTCCTGTCGCAGACGCCGTGCTCAGACCGGGCGCCCTGGCCCTCGACCTGATGTACGGCCCGCCCGCGCGTGGCTTTTTGAGCTGGGCCGAATCGCACGGTGCGGTCGGCCGCGATGGCCTCGGCATGCTCATCGAGCAGGCGGCCGAGGCCTTCCTGTTCTGGCGGGGCGTGCGGCCCGAGACGAGCGCTGTGCTGGCGGCGCTGCGCGAACGCCTCGACGCCTGATGGGCCCCTCGCGCGGCCGCTCGGCGGTCCGTTTTCTTGCCTTGCTGGGCGTTGCCGCCTTGTCGCTGCAGATCTGGTTCGTGGCGCGCATCGCGCTGATGGCCGTCGTCGAACCGCGATCGACTGCCTTCCAGCGCTCCGAGGCGTGGCGGCTCGCCATCTCCAACCGGCCGCTCGCATGGCAACAGCGCTGGGTCGGCGAGGACGCGATCTCGACCCACCTGAAGCGCGCCGTGATCGCCTCGGAAGACGCCGGCTTCACCGAGCACAGCGGCGTCGAATGGGATGCACTCGAAAAGGCCTGGGAGAAGAACGCGCGCGCCGAAGCGAGTGCCGATCGGGCCAACGAACGTGTCGCCAGGCAGGACTCGGCGCGTCGTGCGGCAGTGGCGCGCCCGCCGAAAGTCGTCGGCGGCTCGACGATCACGCAGCAACTCGCCAAGAACCTTTTTCTCGGCGGCGAGCGCAACCTGATGCGCAAGGCGCAGGAACTGATTCTCGCCCGGGAGATGGAGGCGCTGCTCGGCAAGCGCCGCATCCTCGAGATCTATCTCAACAGCGTCGAGTGGGGCGAAGGCGTGTTCGGCGCCGAGGCGGCGGCGCGTCGCTATTTTCGTGTCGCCGCGGGGTCGCTGTCGGCGGGGCAGGCGGCGCAGCTTGCAGTTCTGCTGCCGGCACCCAAGCGCTTCGAAAAGCGGATCGGCTCGCCCTACGTCGCCGGCCGCGCGTCGACCATTGCGGCACGAATGGCCGGCGTCGATCTGCCCTGACCCCTCCGCGACTTCGGCGCGCGCGTCCCTAGAATCGGCCAATGATCGGAATCCTCACCGCAGAAATCGCAGCCGCCGCAGCGCGCCTCGTCGTCGAGGAGGGGATGGAATACGGTGCCGCGAAGCGGCGCGCGTCGCGCGACTTGGGCACAGGACGCCGCTCGGTCGTGTTGCCAGGCAACGACGCGATCGAAGTCGAAGTCCGCGCTTACATAGATCTCTTCCATGCCGATTCGCAGCCGGCCGAACTGGTCGCGCTGCGCGAGCTTGCGGCCGAGTGGATGGAGCGCCTTGCAGTGTTTCGCCCACACCTGACCGGGGCGGTCTGGCGCGGCACGGCGACCCGGCTGAGCGACATCCACATCGAGCTGTACTGCGACGATTCCAAGGCGGCCGAGTTCGCGCTGATCGACATGCGCGTCGACTACGAAGTCTCGAGCGCCGAGCGGCCACGTGGCCGCTCGGCCTCGGTCCTGAACGTCTACGTTCTTGGCCGCGAGCCGGGAGCGAGAGTGCGGATCGCTCTCGCCGTGCTCGACTACGACGACCTGCGCGGCGCCTTGCGCGGCGATGCGCAAGGCCAGACGAAACGAGGCGACCTCGCTGCGCTGAAAGCGCTGCGGGACGCGGCATGAAGCGACGCGAGATCCTGCTGGCCGCGGTCTCGGTCGCAACGATCGGGGCAGGAGCTGGATCCGCGGTCTGGCGGGCGCGACATGACGACGGCGTCTCGACCGGCGGGCCTGATAACAGCGTCCCAACCGGTGGTACCGATGTCTGGGCCTTGTCGTTCGTGACGCTCGACGGATCGGCGCTGGCGATGAGTAGCCTGCGGGGCAAGCCCTTGCTTATCAACTTTTGGGCGACCTGGTGCGTGCCGTGTGTTACCGAAATGCCCCTTCTCGACACCTTCGCCCGAACACACTC
>JAYSMB010000168.1:0-1553 GCA_043725065.1 Burkholderiales bacterium | reverse complement strand
ATGTAGAGCGTGCCGCCGTTGTAGAGCGTGATGCCGATGTTGTGGTTGCCGCCGAAGGTGTGGTTCCAGGGCAGCCAGTCGACCAGCACCGGCGGCTCTTCGGCCAATGCCGGAAAGCACTGGCGGATCATCTGCTGGTTGGCGCACAGCATGCGCTGGGTGTTGACCACGCCCTTGGGCAGCCTCGTCGAGCCCGAGGTGAACAGGAATTTGGCGATCGTGTCGGGGCCGACCTGGTCGTGCGCGGCGTCGACAGCGGAGGTGGGCTCGGTCTTCAGCAACTCGGCGAACAAGGTCGTCGCGCGGCCTGGGGTCGCGCCTTCGGTCAGCACGACCGGCGTGTCGGCCGGCACGACGGCCGAGATCGCTTTGGCATACGCCGGCCCGCTCGCGAACACGAGGCCGGGCGTGAGCAGATCGAGGATGTGACGCAGCTTGCCGTAGTCCTGCGAAATGAGCGAATACGCGGGCGACACCGGCGCGTAGGGCACGCCGGCGACCATCGCAGCGAGCGCGAGCAAGAGGTGCTCGATGTCGTTGTCGGAGAGGATGGCGACCGGCCGCTCGACCGAGATGCCGTAGTCGAGCAGCGCCTGCGCGATCGAACGCGCGCTTGTCAATGCTTGGCCATAGCTGACCCGCCGCCACTCGCCGCCCTTGACCCGCTTCGCAACCAGCGTGCGATCGGGAGCGGCTTCGGCCCAATGCAGGAATCGATCGGTCAGGCGCCGCGAATACGGCTGCAAGGTCTCGCGCGAGACGATCAGGGTCGAGCCATCGGGCCGCGGCGTGAACTCGGCTTCGAGCGAGCCGCCCAAGGGCAGCGCCCGATATCGAACCTCGCTCACTGCTTCTTCACCTTCCCGGCCTTGCCCTCGAGAAAGTCGCGCATGCGCGTCTTGGCGCCTTCGTCGCCCTGCGCGATCGCCGCCATCAACGACTCGGCGAACAGGCCTTCGTCCTGGCCCATGTCGGCGATGCGCGGCAGCGCATGCATGACGGCGAAGTTGGAAAGCGGCGCGTTCTGGGCGATGCGCTCGGCCAGCCAGAGCGCCTTCTCGAGTCCCTTGCCGTCGGCGACCACGTATTGCGAAAGGCCGACCGCCAGGCCTTCCTTGGCGTCGTAGACGCGGCCGGTCAGCATCATGTCCGTCATGCGCGCCACGCCGATCAGGCGCGGGATCCGCGCCGAGCCGCCGCCACCGACGAACAGACCGCGCTGGCCCTCGGGCAAGGCGTAGTACGCGCTCGATTCGGCCACGCGCACATGGCAGGAGCTGGCCAGCTCGAGCCCGCCGCCGACCACCGCGCCATGCAGCACCGCGACGACCGGCACCTTGCCGCGCTGGATCTGCTCGAACGCCGCGTGCCAGGTGCGCGAATGGACGATGCCCTCGGCGGCGCTGCGCTCCGAGAGCTCGGAAAGATCGAGCCCGGCGCAGAAATGCTGGCCCTCGCCGCTCAGAACGACGGCGCGAACGGCCTCGGGAAGGTTGACGAATGCGGTGTGCAGTTGCGCCACCAGCGCGTCGTTGATGGCGTTGCGCTTGGCC
>JAYSMB010000167.1:0-1926 GCA_043725065.1 Burkholderiales bacterium | reverse complement strand
TGCATGTTGTTATCGGCCGAGAGCTGCATGAAGCGCTCGAGCCGCGCCGACGAGTGTTCCGGCCCCTGACCTTCATAGCCATGCGGCAGCATCAAGGTGATGCCGTTGGCGCGGCCCCATTTCACTTCGCCCGAGGCGATGAACTGGTCGATCACGACCTGCGCGCCGTTGGCGAAATCGCCGAACTGCGCCTCCCAGATCACCAGCGTGTTCGGCTCGGCGCTGGCGTAGCCGTACTCGAAGCCGAGCACCGCTTCTTCGGAGAGCAGCGAGTCGATCACGACGAAAGGCGCCTGGCCGTCGGCCACGTGCTGAAGCGGCGTATACGTGCCTTCGTCCCAGCGCTCGCGGTTCTGGTCGTGCAACACGGCGTGGCGGTGCGTGAAAGTGCCGCGCGCCGAATCCTCGCCCGAAAAGCGCACCGCATAACCGCTGGCGACCAGCGACGCGAAGGCGAGGTGCTCGCCCATGCCCCAGTCGACGCGGACCTCGCCGCGGCCCATCGCGGCGCGGTCGGCCAACACCTTCTCGACCAGTGGATGCACCTTGAAGTTCGACGGCACGGTCGTGATGCGCTCGGCCAGCCGCTTGATCTCCGCCACCGGCAACGCCGTGTCGGCCGCGTCGGTCCACTTCTTGTTCAGGAAGGGCGACCAGTCGACCGCGTACTTGCTCTTGTAGTTGGTCAGCACCGGGTCGTAGCTGCTCTTGCCGGCGTCGAGCGCGGCGCGCGTGGCCCTGACCATCGCGTCGGGACCGTCGGCCTGCAGCACGCCCTGCGCGACCAGCTTGTCGCCGTAGAGCTTGCGCGTACCGGGGTGCGCGGCGATCTTCTTGTACATCAGCGGCTGGGTCATCGCCGGTGTGTCCTGCTCGTTGTGGCCGAGCTTGCGAAAGCAGACGATGTCGACGACGACGTCCTTGTTGAACTCCTGCCGGTAGTCGAGTGCGATCTGGCTGCACAGGACCACCGCCTCGGGGTCGTCGCCGTTCACGTGCAGGACCGGCGCCTCGATCATCTTGACGACATCGGTGCAATAGAGCGTCGAGCGCGAATCGCGCGGGTCCGAAGTCGTGAAGCCGATCTGGTTGTTGATGACGACGTGGACCGTACCGCCGGTGTAGTAGCCGCGGGTCTGCGCCAGCGCCAGCGTCTCCATGACCACGCCCTGGCCGGCGAATGCCGCGTCGCCGTGGACGATGACCGGCAACACGGTGTCGCCTTCTTGGTCGCCGCGCCGGTCGAGCCGCGCCTTGACCGAACCTTCGACGACGGGGTTGACGATCTCGAGGTGCGAGGGGTTGAACGACAGGCTCAGGTGAACCGGCCCGCCTCCGGTAGTGATGTCGCTCGAGAAGCCCTGGTGGTACTTCACGTCGCCCGAGGGCAGGCTTTCGGGAGCGGTGTGGTCGAACTCGGCGAACATGTCTTTGGGCATCTTGCCCAGCGTGTTCACGAGCACGTTGAGGCGGCCCCGGTGCGCCATGCCGATCACGATCTCCTGCACGCCTTTTTCACCGCCGCGCTGCACGAATTCGTCCATCGAGGCGATGAAGCTCTCGCCGCCCTCGAGCGAGAAACGCTTCTGGCCGACGTACTTGGTGTGCAGGTAACGCTCGAGTCCCTCGGCGGCCGTCAGGCGGTCCAGGATGTGCACCTTCTCTTCGGCCGTGAAGCTCGGCTTGGAGCGGATCGATTCGAGCCGCCGCTGCCACCAGCGCTTCTCGGTCGGCTCGGTGATGTGCATGTACTCGGCGCCGACCGTGCCGCAATAGGTCTCGCGCAGAGCCTGCGCGATCTCGCGCAGCGTCATGTGCTCGGCGGTGGTGAAGTAGGTGTTGGTGGCGCTGAACACCATGTCCATGTCGGCCTCGGTGAGGTCGTAGAACGCGGGCTCGAGCTCGGGAATTTTCGGCCGCTCGGTG
>JAYSMB010000166.1:0-4758 GCA_043725065.1 Burkholderiales bacterium | reverse complement strand
CTCCCGCGCCGGTCTCGGCGAGCGCGCCTTCAAGGCGTTCTGCATCGCCCTCGTCGTCGCCGGCATTGTCAGCAGCGCGATCGGCCTGGTCCAGGTGTTCGCGCCCAACCTGCCCGATGGCGACTGGGTTGCGCCGGCGTCGATCCCCGGCCGGGCGACCGGCAATCTGCGCCAGCCGAATCATCTGAGCAGCCTGCTCCTGTGGTCGGTCGTCGCCGCGGTCTGGCTCGGCGAGGCGCGCGTCATCTACCGCGAGATCGGCTGGATGCTCGCCCTGCTGTTCGTCGAGGTGATCGTGCTCAGCGCCTCGCGCACCGGCCTGCTGGGCATGGCGGCGCTGATGGGCTGGGGCCTGCTCGACCGTCGCCTCTCGCGCGGCACCCGCATCCTGCTGCTCTGCTCGCCGCTCGCCTACCTGGCCCTGTGGGAAGGCACGGCGCTCTGGGCGCACCACACGCACCAGGCCTTCGGCGGTGAAGAGCGCTTGAGCGGCAGCGGCCTCTACGTCTCGTACTCGCGCTACAAGATCTGGTGGAACTCGCTGGCGATGATCGCCCAGCACCCGTGGCTCGGTGTCGGCTTCGGCGAGTTCAATTTCGCCTGGACCCTGACGCCGTTTCCGGATCGACCGGTCGCGTTCTTCGACCACGCCCACAACCTCATGCTGCAGTTCGGCGTCGAGCTCGGCGTGCCGATGGCGCTGCTGGTACTGGCGCTGATGGGATACGCGCTGTGGCAGGCGGGGCGCTTTGCCATTGCCGACGGCCGCGAGCCGGGCGCGCGCTACACGCGGCTGCTGCGCAAGCCGGACGATGCCGACGTGCCGCCCGCCGATCAGCGCATGCCGATGCAGCGCGCCGCCTTCGTCATGGTGTTCATGGTCGGCGCGCACAGCCTGCTCGAGTACCCGCTCTGGTATGCCTACTTCCTGTTGCCGGCGGCGTTCGCATTCGGCCTGTGCCTCGAGCGGCCCGATGCGCGCGACTCGCAGCTTGCCGTGGCCGATCACGGCGACCTGACGCGGCCCTTCGTGCTCGCCTCGATGGCGCTGATCCTCGGCGGCACGCTCGCGCTCTACGATTACATGCGCGTCGTCCTCATCTTCGCGCCGCCGGCCGACGCCGCGCCGCTGGAAAAGCGCATCGCCGACGGCCGGCACAGCATCCTGTTCGCGCACCACGCCGACTACGCGGCGGCAACCGTGGTCGAGCACCCGGGCAAGGTGATGAAGGCGTTCAAGCGCGCCCCGCACTTTTTGCTTGATGCGCGTCTGATGATCGCCTGGGCGCGTGCGCTCGACGAAAGCGGCGAGGCCGACAAGGCCAGCTATGTGGCCGAGCGGCTGAAGGAGTTCCACAACGATCAGGCCGACGAGTTCTTCGCGCCATGCGCGGCGGCGGCGGCTGCTGCCTCGGCTCCCGCGAAGCTGCCCTTCCAGTGCCGGGCGCCGACGAAGAAGCTCGGCTTCGAGGACTTCAGGTAGCCGCGGCCGCAAACTCAATGCGCGCTGGTGTCTCGGAAAGCGCAGCGAAGATCGGTGGCCGCCGTGCGCAATCTCTTGTCGCGAGTCCACAGCACCGCCCCTTTGGTCAATGCTACGGAAGCCAGGAGATGTACATCGATATAGCCGATGCCCTTGCCGTGAAGGGCGAGGCGCTCGATGAACCCCAGAACCTCTTCATCTTCGGCGACCACGGCGCCGGGCAGATCCTGAAGCAATTCGATGACCGACGAACGATCGCGCAGGCTCGCGCAAGCGATCTCGCCAACCACGAACGGATGCATGACGACAGCACCACGTTCCAGCAGGTCGGCAAGTTGCGCATCGCCACCGCGAAGGTGGTCGACCCACACCGACGTGTCTACCAGAATCAAGCCGGGATCACTTGGCGCCTGCGTGGCGCGGCTTCCAACTTGGCTTGGGTGCCTCCGAGCCGCGCCAAACGTCTGGCGCTTTCACGTTCGATGAGGGCCTTCAGTCCCTCTCGCACCATCGCCGACTTCTCCATGGGGCCGGTCAGTTTGGCGGCTTTGGCCAGAAGGTCGTCGTCGATATTGATGGTGGTGCGCATGGGCTGAACTCGGTTATGAGCATCAAATGTAGCATCAATCGATGCCACTTTGGATGATTTACGTCTCCAGAGCGGCGCCGTCGGCTAGCCAGCCACCCGACTTGCCGCCGCGCTTCTCGAGCACGCGCACGTCGCCGATCACCATGCCGCGATCGACCGCCTTGCACATGTCGTAGACGGTCAGCAGGCCGACCTGCACGGCGGTCAGCGCTTCCATCTCGACGCCGGTGCGGCCGAAGCTCTCGACCTGTGCGGTGCAGCGCACTTCGTTGGCCGCCCTGACGATCTCGAACTCGACGGCGATGCGCGTGATCGCGATCGGGTGGCAGAGCGGCACCAGCTCGGCGGTGCGCTTGGCGCCCTGGATCGCGGCGATGCGGGCCACGCCGATCACGTCGCCCTTTTTCGCGCTTCCCGATTCGATCAACATCAGCGTCTCGGCGCGCATCCGGATCGCGCCGCCGGCTCGCGCAACGCGATGTGTCTCGGCCTTGGCCGAAACATCGACCATGTGGGCCTGGCCCTGGTCGTCGAAATGGGTGAGCTCGCTCATCGGTGAGACATGGGGAACGAAACGGAGCAGAAACGATTCCGATGCATGATAGCGACGCGCCTCCCTCGGGGTGTCGCTTGATCTCCGCCGCTCCGTGTCGCTGCCTTTGCCCCCGCGTCCTGCTTTGCGTGTCTGCCTGCGCCGCTTCGTCGCTTGCGTTTGCGCGGTCGCACTCGCGACGGGCGCGTCGCTCCAGCCGGTCGCGGCGCAAAACACGCTGCCTTCGCTCGGCGACTCGGACTCGGCCGATTTCAGCGTCGGCGCCGAGCGCAAGCTGGGCGACGAGATCATGCGTGAGATCCGCGCCGACCCCGACTACATCGACGATCCCTTGTTGCTCGAGTACCTCGAGTCGGTCTGGGATCCGCTGGTGGCGGCCTCGCGCAAGCTCGGCAACATCACCGCCGACATCGACCAGCGCTTCGCCTGGCAGCCTTTTCTCGTCCGCGATCCGAGCGTCAACGCGTTCGCGCTGCCGGGCGGCTTCGTCGGCGTGCATCTGGGCCTGATCGCCATCACCACCTCGCGCGACGAGCTCGCCTCGGTGCTCGGTCACGAGATGTCGCATGTGACGCAGCGCCACATCGCGCGCAGCATCTCGGGCAACTCCCGGCGCTCGCTGGTCGGCCTGGCCGCGCTCATCATCGGCCTGTTGGCGGCTTCACGCAGCAACAGCCCCGACGCCGTCAACGCCGTCGTTGCCGGCACCCAGGCGGCGACGCTGCAAGGCCAGCTCAACTTCTCGCGCGACGCCGAGCGCGAGGCCGACCGGATCGGCTTTCAGGTGATGACGGCGGCCGGCTTCGCGCCCGGCGGCATGGCGTCGATGTTCGAGAAGATGGATGCGTCGATGCGCCTCAACGACTTCGGCGGCTTCCCGTATCTGCGCACCCACCCGCTCACCGTCGAGCGCATCGGCGAGGCGCGCTCGCGTGCCGGCATCGGCACGGCGGCGCCGCGGGTGAGCGTGCTCGAGCACGTTGCGGCGCAGGCGCGCTCGCGGGTGCTGATGGACCCTCGCGTCGACGCCTTGCGTCGCTGGCAGGGGCGTGACGCCGAACTCGAAGGTTCTGCCGCGGACCGCTTGCTCAACGCTTTCGAAAGCGCCCAGGCCTCGAGTCTGCTGCGCGATTGGGCGCGCGCCGACCTCGGCTTTGCGAGAGCGCTGGCGATCACTCGCGGCAGCCCGAACAGCAGCGCGCGCGCCGAGCGCGCCGTCGTGCTGATGCAGGCGCAATCGCTGCTCGACCGGGGCGCGCCGGCGAAAGCGGCCGATGCCATGAAGGCCTACGCCGGAGATACGTCACGGCCGGTGCTTCTGCTCACGGCGCAGATCGCCCTGGCCGAGACACCGGCGGTCACGCCCGACAGCGCGGCACTCAAGGCTCGTGTCGGCGAGTTGCAGACCTGGGTTGCGCTGCACGCCGACGATTCGCTCGCCTGGAGCGCGCTCGGCCAGACCTGGGCCAGGCTCGGCGTGCCCTTGCGCTCGCTGCGCGCCGAGGCCGAGTCGCGCTACGCGCTCGGTGACCTGCTCGGCGCCGTCGACCGGTTGCGCGCGGGTCAGCGCTTTGCTCGCGGCGGCGGACCGGTCGATTTCATCGACGCTTCGGTCATCGATTCGCGGCTGCGCGACATCGAGGCGCGGAGAAAGCAGATCGAGGCGGACCAGCGGGCGTCGCGCTAGCGGCGGGGAGATTCTTCGCTTCACGCAGAATGACGACGTTCAGTCGACAGACGTAACCAGCGCGTGAAGCATGGCCACGATCCTGTCATCCTGAGCGCAGCGAAGGATCCGGGGAGCCCGCATGAAGAACAAAGTCACTCTCGCAGTGGCGCTCGCCTTGCCGTGCATCGGCTTTCCCGCCCAGGCGGTGAGCGTCGTCGCCGCCACGCCGCAAGGCGAAGTGGCGCAGGTGCGGCAGGTCACCATCAAGTTCTCGGCAAGCGTCGTCGCGTTCGGCGATCCGCGGCTGGCCGATCCGTTCTCGGTTTTGTGCGAGGGCAAGCCGCCTGCGGGTGCGGGCCGCTGGGCCAGCGACCGGGTCTGGCTCTACGACTTTCGCGACCCGCCGCCGCCGGCTTCCATGCCGCGCGCAGCTTGGCCGTGCAACGTGTGCCCGGCGGCAGCGG
>JAYSMB010000165.1:0-5930 GCA_043725065.1 Burkholderiales bacterium | reverse complement strand
GTCCTCGCGGTGGGCGTTTGAAATCCCCCTGATCGGTTCTTGAGTGTCGCTGCATGCGCCGCATGTGCTGCGCATTCATTTGTATAGATTGGATTTTTCCCCATGACGACCCCCACCCAGACCGGTACCGTGAAGTGGTTCAACGAAAGCAAGGGCTTCGGCTTCATCGCGCAAGACGCGGGCGGCGCGGACCTGTTCGCCCACTTCCGTGACATCACGGGCAGCGGCTTCAAGACCCTGGCCGAAAACCAGCGCGTCGAATTCGAAGTCAAGCAAGGCCAGAAGGGCCTGCAAGCCGCGAACATTCGCGTCCTTGCCTGAATTTCGAGCCGGCTTCGGGCTTCGGCCCGAATCGAAAACCGCGGTTCGCCGCGGTTTTTTTATGCGCGTCGCGGGCGTGACTTCCGCGCCTCTCCGCCGCGCCTAAGATTGTCTCCCCATCGAGGAGACGGATCATGAGCACGCTCGCCACGACGACCAATCATCAGATCCGCCTGGCCCGCCGCCCGAACGGCATGGCGGAGCGCGACGACTGGAACTTCACGACCGAAGCCGCGGGCGAGTCCGGAGAAGGCGGCGTGCTCGTCAAGACGCTCGCGCTGTCGCTCGACCCCGCGATGCGCGGCTGGATGAACGAAGGCAAGAGCTACATCGCACCGGTCGGCATCGGCGAAGTGATGCGCGCCGGCGGCATCGGCATGGTCGTCGCGTCGAAAACGCCGAATTTCGAGGTCGGGGATCGTGTCTACGGCACGCTCGGCGTGCAGGAATACGCCCGCTTCGACGCAGCGCAGATCGGCAAGGCCGCGGTCTCGAAAATCGATCTGCGCCTGGGCACGATGACGCAATGGCTCAACGTTCTGGGCATGCCCGGAATGACCGGCTACTTCGGCCTGCTGGACGTGGGGCAGCCGAAGGCGGGCGAGACGGTGGTCGTCTCGGGCGCGGCCGGCGCGGTGGGCCAAACGGTGGGCCAGCTCGCAAAGATCAAGGGTTGCCGCGCTGTCGGCATCGCCGGCGGGCCGGCGAAGTGCGAGTGGGTCGTCAAGGAGCTCGGCTTCGACGCTTGCATCGACTACAAGGCGGGCCCGATCAAGGACGGCCTGAAGGCGCATTGCCCGGCCGGCGTCGACATCTATTTCGACAATGTCAGCGGCGAGATCCTCGACGCGGTGCTGACCCGCATCAACCGCAAGGCGCGCATCATCATCTGCGGCGCGATCAGCCAGTACAACAACACCGAGAAGGTGGTGGGGCCGGCCAACTATCTGTCGCTGCTGGTCAACCGCGCGCGCATGGAAGGGATCGTCGTCTTCGACAACGCCAGCCGTTACGGCATCGCCATCGCCGAGCTGGCTGGCTATCTGAAAGACGGCAGGATGAAGAGCCGCGAAGACATCGTTTTCGGGCTCGAGACATTTCCCGAGGCGCTGCTCAGGCTGTTCAAGGGCGAGAACTTCGGCAAGCTCGTGCTGCAGGTCGCGGAAGGCTGAGTTCCCGGCCGGGCGGCTCGGCTTTCGCGGGCTAGACTTGCCCGCTTCGATGACTGGGCCTTCGCGAAACGGCCCGATGCGGGCCATGAGCGACCACGATTCCCTGGCAGTTTCCCTGCCCGCCGACGTGCTGCAAGCGCTCGTGGAGCAAAGCCTCGAGTTGCTCGCCGTCACCGACAGCGCCGGAACGATCGCCTGGGCCAACGCCCGCTTCGCCGCGGCGACAGGCGTCGGCGGCTCCAGCGCGACGAGTTTGCTGGATTGCACGCCCGAGGGCGAGTCCGGCCAATCGACACGCGACAAGCTCAAGGCGGCGCTCGCTACGGGTCGGCTCGATACGACCGGCCTGCGCCTGCGCGCTGTCGACGGCACGCCGCTCTGGGTCGACGCGCTTGCGAGCCGGGCTGGCGATCGGGTTCTCTGGACCTTTACCGACGTGAGCTCGACGCGCTTTCTCGCCGCTCAGGCACGGCGCCAGGACGAGTTGCTCGACACGGCGCAGGAGTTCGGCCGGCTCGGCATCTGGGAACGCAGGATTCCTTCGGGCGAAGGGCGCTGGGATCGCCACGTGTTCGGCTTCTGGGGGCTCGATCCGGCGGCAGGAACGCCATCGTACGAGGAGGCGATTCAGCGCATCCACCCCGACGACCGCGCGAAGATGAACTACGCCGGGTCGAACCATCGTGCCGGTCGCTATGCGCAACGCTACCGAGTGGTCCACCCTGACGGCAAGACGCGCTGGATCCACTCGCAGTGGGAAGTGAAGAACGGACCCCAGGGCGTGCCCGACCATGCCGTCGGCATCATGATGGACGACACCGACGCCTACGACGCGGCTCGCGCGCTCGGCGACGTGAACGCCCAGCTCAAGCTGGCCGTCGACCTCGGCCAGATCGCGATCTGGCGGCACGACTTGCGCACCCAGCGCATGCACTACAGCGACCGCACCTTCCAGCTCCTGCAGATGCAGCCGCGCCCGGAAGGTCTCTCGCTCGAGGAAGTGCGCGCCTTCATCCACCCCGACGACATCGCGCTCGTCGTCGCCTCCGCCGAACAATCACTCGGCTCCGACCAGCCGACCGACATGGAGGCGCGCTACCGGCGCGTCGACGGCAGCTATCGCTATGTGATGACGCGCCGCGTCGTCGAGCGCGACGCTTCGGGTATGCCGGTCGCTTTCGTCGGCGTGGCCCTCGACGTGACCGAGCGGGTCGAGCAGCAGCGGCATGCCGAAGAACTTGCGCGCCGTCTCGAGGCGGCCTCGCAGGCGGCCGGTATCGGCCTGTGGACAACCGCGGACGATCCGCCGGAGCCCGACTGGAACGCGCAGATGTTCGCGATCTTCGATCGCTTCGATCCGCCGGTCGTGCCCAGCTTCGGTGAGTGGATACGCCAATGCGTGCACGTCGACGATCGCGACCGCGTCGGCCGCGAGGCGCACGCCTTCCTGTCGGCGCAGGACGGCCCGTGCGAGCTCGAGTTCCGGATCCTGCGCCGCGACGGCAGCGTGCGCTGGATCGTCATGCGCGCCGACCGGGACCGCGCCTCGCCCGACCAGCGGCGATTGCTCGGAATCGCCATCGACGTGACCGAACAGCATGCCGCGCTCGACGCCTTGCGCGCCGCCAGCGAGCGCGCTTCGATCATCGCCCGCCATGCCGGCATCGGCATGTGGGAAGCGCGACTCGACGGCTCGCCAGAGCGCTGGGACGATCAGATGTTTCGTCTGCGCGGCCTGCGGCCACGCTCGACCATGCCGGGGCGCGAAGAGCGGATGGCGATCGTTCACCCAGACGACGTGGCGCAGGTCATCGATGCCCGCCCCGGCGCGGAACTGGACACCATGCCGGCCTCGTACGAGTTTCGCGTGCGCCTGCCTCAAGGTGGCTGGCGCTGGCTCGCCTCGCGCTCGGCCCTGGTCTACGACGACGAAGGCCGGGCGGTGCGCCGCGTCGGCGTCAACTGGGACGTGACCGAAACCAAGGAGGCCGAGCTCATGCGCCATCAGGCCGCGCTGGCGGAACGCGAGGTCCATGCCAAGTCGCAGTTCCTCTCGCGCATGAGCCACGAACTGCGCACTCCGCTCAATGCCGTGCTCGGCTTCACCCAGTTGCTGCAGATCGAAGCGCGTCGTTCGGCCGACACCGCGCAGCTTGCCAAGCTCGGCCACATCCGCGCCGCCGGCGGCCATCTGCTCTCGCTCATCAACGACGTGCTCGACCTGTCCGGGCTCGAGTCGGGCGAGCTGAGGCTGACCTTGCTCGCGGTCGACCTCGGCGCGCTGGTGCGCGAGGCGGTGCCGCTGATCGAATCGCTGGCCGCACAGCACGGCGTCGGCGTCGAGATCGGCATTGCCGAAGGCGCGGTGCGCGGCGACCCGACGCGCCTGCGCCAGGTGCTGATCAACCTGCTCTCGAACGCGATCAAGTACAACCGGCGCGGCGGCCGCGTCTTCGTGCAGACGCGCAGCTCCGGGGCCAACGTGGTGCTCAGGGTCCGCGACACCGGGCGCGGCCTGACCCCGGTCCAACTCGCCAGCCTGTTCGAGCCCTTCAATCGTTTCGGCGCCGAAAGTGAAGGCATCGAAGGCACGGGGATCGGCCTGACCATCGTCAAGGCGCTGGTCGAAGGCATGGGCGGAATGGTCGAGGTGACGAGCACGCCGGGCCAGGGCACTGCCTTCGACGTGACGCTGCCGCTGGCCGACGACCCGCCTCGTGCCGCAGCCGTTTCGACCGTGGAAGCCGATTCGGCGCATGCGCCCTGGACCGAGCCGCGCCGCGAGCGCGCCGGGCGGATCCTCTACATCGAAGACAACCACGTCAACGTGCTTCTCGTCGAGGAGCTGGTGAAGAGCGTCGCGGGCATGGCCATCGCTTCGGAGCCCAACGGCACGGCGGGTGTGGCCCGAGCCAGGTCGATGCAACCCGATCTCGTGCTCATCGACCTGCAACTACCCGACTTCGACGGCTTTGAAGTCTTGCGCCGGTTGCGCGCCGAGCCGAGCACGCGGGCGATCCCCTGCATCGCGCTGTCGGCCAACGCGATGCCCGAAGACATCGAGCGTGGACTGGCCGCCGGCTTTGCCGACTACTGGACCAAGCCGATCGACTTTGCGGCGTTCCTCAGCGCGTTGAAGAACCGCTTCCCTGCCGGGTCGAGCCGCGAAGACTCTTCGCTCCGCTCAGAGTGACAAGCTGTCATCCTGAGCACACCTGTCATCCTGAGCGAAGCGAAGGATCTCTACGACAGCGCCGTTTCCTCGACCAGCCCACGCTGCTTCAACATCGGCTGCGGCGTGGCCGCGCGGCCGCGGAAGGCGCGGTAGGCGGCGCTCGGCTCGATCGAGTTGCCGGCCGAATAGATGAAGCGGGCGAGCCGCTTGGCGACAGCGGCGTCGAATGGGTTGCCGGCCTCGACGAAGGCCTCGAAGCCATCGGCATCGAGCACCTCGGCCCACAGATAGACGTAGTAGCCGGCGGCGTAGCCCGAGCCCGAGAACAGGTGCTGGAAATGGGCCAGGCGGTGGTTGAGGCCGACGCCGGGCGGCAGGCCGATCCGCTCGAGTTCGGTGCGCTCGAAGGCGACGACGTCGGCGACCGCCACGTCCTGCCGCGCATGTGCCGCCATGTCGACCAGCGCCGACGCGGTGTAGCGCACGGTCTCGTAGCCCTGGTTGAAATGGCGCGCCGCGTGCAGCTTGTCGATCAGCGCATCGGGGATCGCCTCGCCGCTCAGGTAGTGGCGCGCGTGGCGTTTGAGCACCTCGGGCTCCTCGAGCCAGTGCTCGAACAGTTGCGACGGCAGCTCGACGAAATCGCGCAATACATTGGTGCCCGACAAGCGCTCGTAGGTGACGTTCGAAAGCAGCCCGTGCAGGCCGTGGCCGAACTCGTGGAACAGCGTACGCGCATCGTCGAAGCTGAGCAGCGTCGGCTGGCCGGGTGCGGCCTTGGCGAAGTTGTTGTTGTTGACGATGATCGGCAGCACCGACGCGTCGCCGCGGCTGCCGCCATTCTTCGACTGCATCCGGTAGGCGCTCATCCAGGCGCCGCTGCGCTTGGTCGGCCGGGCGAAGTTGTCGTGCAGGAACAGGCCGATCGCCGCGCCGCCGGCGCCACGCACTTCGTACACCTTGACGTCGGGGTGATACACGACGATCTCCGGCCGCGGCACGAAGCTGAGGCCGAACAGACGGCTCGCGCAATCGAACGCCGCTTCGGCAATGCGCTCGAGCGGGAAGTAGGGCTTGACCGCCGCCTCGTCGAGGTCGAAGCGTACCTGGCGCACTTTCTCGGCGTAGAAGCGCCAGTCCCAGAGCTCGATGGTCGCCGGCTCGCCGCGCGAGAGGGCGAGCGCTTCCAGCGCTTCACGCTCGACGATGGCCCGCGCCTTGGCCGGCTTCCAGACCTGCATGAGCAGCGAGGTCACCGCCTC
>JAYSMB010000164.1:0-4118 GCA_043725065.1 Burkholderiales bacterium | reverse complement strand
AAAGGCGCGCACCAGCCCGGCGCCGATGAGGGTGGCGCCGCCGGTGACGATGGCGCTCTTGCCTGCAAGACCTTTGAACATGGATGAACCCTCCGAACGAAGGGCCCAGTGTAGAGGGCGCACCAGCCCGAGCGCAGCCACGAAACGCAGCCGCCATCCGCATTGCGCAGGTCTTGCCGCACCTGTCGCAGCCGCTGCGACCGCGCTGCTCGCACACGTCGATGATGTCCTCGTTGCCGTGTGCTGGCTTTGCCGGGGTCCGCATGGGGTCAACTGCGGTTCTCAGGATCAACGCGTAGATCGTCTCCTTCAGTTCCGCGTACTGGGTGCGATAGGCCAGTTCATGAAGGCGGTAGAGCTGCCGCGGTGGCGGCATCGACAATCAGGGCTTACCCAATGAAATCTCAGAATATTGGGTAAGTTCCGCCGTGTTAACGGCGCGGCTGTTCGCGCGTCTGCGGGTGCGACACGGTGGCAGGAGTTGCACGCGATGCTCAGGATTTGGCTTCGAGTCTGCGGGTGGCCACGGCCCGTCCAGCTGATAGCTCCACAGCCGCCTCCCACTTCGCCTCGATGCGCGTAATGCGACGATCGTGCTCGCGAAGTTCCTTCGAGATCTCCTTAAGGGTTTCGCCGGTACGCTTCACATCATCGGCCAACTTGAGGGCTTCTTTGATGGCGCCGATCGCCTCGCCGAACACGCTCACGTCTTGGCCCCTGCCACCTTGCGGCTGCGGCCGAGGCGGGCGCCTGCCTCTTTGCCCGCAGGAGATACCGTGGGACGTTTGGCGCGAAGCTCAGCGAGAACAGCTTGGGCTTCATCCAAGCCACCTTTGAGCGCCTTCTTCGCTTCGCCAACTGCCTTATTAAGCTCGCCTGTCAGCGCCAAAAGGATCGCCTCTTCCTCCGTCAGTCGGCGCTCGCAGCGAGTGCGCACCAGCTCTGCAACGCTGACGCCTTCACGCTTCGCCTCGACACTGAGGAATGCTTTGAAGTCCGGGGAAGTCAACAACGTCACGCGTTCGGTTTTCACAGTCAGTTGTCTCGGTCGATGAAGGTGTGCATGTGCATGTGCATGTGCATGTGCATGTTAATGTCTATGCCTCTTCTTGTCAAGTCACTTGGCGCGACTACTCGCGCCAAGTGCCTCAGCGTTCCGCCAGCGCGGCCGAGGCCTCGGCGTTGACCTCGGCCGCCGAGCGGTACTCGGGAACCAGGTTTCGAAGTTGCCGCAGCATCACGGCCGGATCGTTGGCTTCGCACGCGGCGCGCAGCGATTCAAGCATCTTGTCGAGCAGCGCCGGCTCGACATAGCGCTCGCGTGCGCACATGATTTTCGGGTGGCCGCTCGGCACCACGCTCTCGCCGATCAGCAGTTCCTCATAAAGCTTTTCGCCGGCGCGCAGGCCGACGTATTCGATCGCGATGTCGCCGTCCTGGTCTTCCGGCGTGCGCTCGCTCAGCCCCGACAAGTGGATCATGGTTCGTGCCAGATCGGCGATGCGCACCGGCTCGCCCATGTCGAGCACGAACACCTCGCCGCCGCGCGCCATCGCGCCCGCCTGCAGCACCAGCTGCGCCGCCTCGGGAATGAGCATGAAATAGCGAACGATGTCGGGGTGCGTGATCGTCACCGGGCCGCCCCGTTCGATCTGCCGCTTGAAGAGCGGCACCACCGATCCCGAAGACCCGAGCACGTTACCGAAGCGGACCATCGAGAACACGGTCCGCGCGCCGCTGCGCATCGCCGCCGCCTGGAATACCAGCTCGGCGGCGCGCTTCGAGGCGCCCATCACGTTGGTTGGCCGAACCGCCTTGTCGGTGGAGATCAGTACGCAGGTTTCCGCACCCGCTTCCAGCGCCGCGCGAGCGATGGCGAGCGAGCCGAAAACGTTGTTTCGCAAGCCCTGCTGCATGTTCGACTCGACGATCGGCACATGTTTGTAGGCGGCCGCGTGGTAGATCGTCTGCACACGCTGCGTGCGCAGCAGCGCCCGCACGAGCCCCTCGTCGTTGGTTGACCCGAGGCAGGCCGAGATCGGTACAGCGCGCCAGGTCTCGCGCAACTCGTGGTCGATGGTGTAGAGCGCGAATTCGGAGTGATCGAGCAGCACCAGCTTGCTCGGCCCCTGGGTGGCGATCTGCCGGCACAGCTCGCTGCCGATCGAGCCGCCCGCGCCGGTGACGAGCACGACCTTGCCGGCGATGTTGCGCGCGAACAGGGCCGGGTCGGGCGGAACCGCGTCGCGGCCGAGCAGATCGGCAACGTCGACTTCCCGGATGTCGCCCAGGCTTGCCTTGCCGTCGACCAGGTCGAACAGCGCCGGCAGGATCTTCACCGGCAGTCCCGCACCTTCCACGCGCTCGATCAGGCGGCGCTTTTGCGCCGAGCTTGCCGACGGAATGGCAACCACGATCTGCTCTATTTCGTGGCGAAAAATCGCGTCGCCGAGGGCGGCTGGCGAATAGACCGGCAGGCCGGCGACGATCTTGCCTTTCAGGTCGGCACGGTCGTCGAGAAAGCAGACGGCGGAATGGTCGGGGCTGATCTGCATCGCCTGCGCCAGTTGTGCGCCCGCGCCGCCCGCGCCGTAGATCGCCATGCGCAGCCGGTGCCGGCCAGACTGCTTTGTGCCGCGCCTGAGGAGTGCGCGCGCGATGAAGCGCGAGGTGACGACGTAGGCGAACGCGACGAACCAGAAGATCGGCAGCGCCGAGCGCGGCAGCAGCGTGAGCTGGAAGGCCCAGGCCAGAACGCTTGCGACGAGCACCACCGCAGCCAGCGCCGCGCTCGAGGCGACGACGACGCGCAGGTCGATGTAGCGAACGACGGTGCGATAGAGACCCGCCAGGCCAAGGGACGGCAGCGTAAGCAGGGCCAGGCCCACCTGAACGACGGGCGCCATGTCGAGCGCCGACTCTATCGAGCCGAGCCGGAAAGCGACGGCGATGAACATGCAGAGCGGCAGGAAAACCGCGTCGCCGCCGATCATGATCGCGAACTTGGTTTGAGGCGACAGCGCCGCAAGCAGCGACGCGGCCTTGACGACCGACCAGGACGTGCGATTGGGCATGGGGGTCAAATCTCTTGCGTCGAACTGTTGCCGGATTTGTAGTGAAACGCGAGCAGAAAAAGCGGGGCGTAGGCGACGATCACGCCGATGGCTCCGTCGAGCAGGCCGAGCGCGACGGCCACGGCGATCGGGAAAAGCCACAGAGCCGTGATCGCCACGAAGGCGATCGACACCACCTTGTGCGAGCCCCACTTGCGCGCGGCGTACTGGTAGGCATGACTGCGATGCGCCTCATTGAATCGCTCGCCGTGCGCAACCCGCCGAACCAGCGTGATCGTCGAGTCCACCATGAAAGCGCCGACGAGGATGAGCCAGCTCCAGAACAGGTGCGGCGTGGCGCGCGCGCTCCAGAGCGCGAGCGTCGCGAGCATGCAGCCCAGAAAACCGCTGCCGGCGTCGCCCATGAAGATCCGCGCCGGCGGAAAGTTCCAGATCAGGAAGCCGGCGACGCAGGCAGCGAAGGCAACGGCGAGCAGCCAATCGCCTTGCGGCTGAACCAGCCACCAGACGAACGCGCCGCCGAGCGACACGCTGATCGCCTCGAGGCTGGCGATGCCGTCGATCCCGTCCATGAAGTTGAACTGGTTGATCGACCATACGAGGTGCAACGTAGAAATGACGATGGCGCCGACACCAAGATCGATGATCACACCAAAGATCGGGACGGGCGGCAGCGGGCCGACCCAGGCGATGACCCAGGCCGCCGCCAGAAGGTGGCCGGTGAAGCGCCAGCGCGCCGACAGGGGGCGGCGGTCGTCGATGAAGCCGAATGCGGCAACGAGCACGCCGCTGCCGAGAAGGGCCGCCGCGAGCCGGACGTTCATTGCCCCGGCCAACGCGAACACGGCGACCAACGAGAGGTAGGAGACGACGATGGCGACACCGCCGCCGCGTGGCGTCGGCACCGTGTGCGAGCTGCGCGCGTTCGGGTGATCGAGCAGATCAGCGTGCAACGCGTAGCGGCGCAACGACGAGGTCAGTACCCACGAAGCAGCGCCGCCGAGCAGCAGCAGAATCAACAGGCCGGGGAATGTCATCCGGGCG
>JAYSMB010000163.1:0-7304 GCA_043725065.1 Burkholderiales bacterium | reverse complement strand
GACGCGATCGAGCACGGTCGGCGAATAGAGCGCGCCTTCGCGCCGGTTGCCGGCGAGGAGCCGCGCGCCTTGAGCGACGGCTTGGTCGACGCGCGCTTCGAACAGACGCGCCGCCGTTTCATCGATCACCGTGCCCATCTCTAGCTTGGGGTCGCTCGGGTCGCCGTAGCTCCAGGCGCGAGTCTTCTCGACGACGAGTTCGGTGAACCTCTCCGCCACCGCTTCGTGGACCAGCATCCGCTTGACGGCGGTGCAGCGCTGGCCCGAGTTCTTGTACGAGCCCTGGACGGCGAGCGTCGACGCTTCGTCGAGGTCAGCGTCTTCCATGACGATGATCGGGTCGTTGCCGCCGAGCTCGAGGACGATCCGCCGGTAGCCCGCCTTCGCCGCGATCGCCTTGCCGATGGCGACCCCGCCGGTGAAGGTGACGAGATCGACGTTCGCGTTGGTGATGAGTTCGTCGGCGATTTCCTCGGGGTCGCCGGTGACAACCGAGAACATCTCGGGCGGCAGTCCTGCTTCGTAGAGCAAGTCGGCGAAGAGCAGGGCGGAAAGCGGCACCTTTTCCGATGGCTTGAGCACCATCCGGTTGTTGGTCGCGATCGACGGCACGACCTTGTGCGCGACCTGGTTCATCGGGTGATTGAAGGGCGTGATCGCGCTGATGACGCCGAGCAAAGGGTTGCGCTGCGTGTAGACGCGGCGGGGCTTGCCATGCGGCGTCAGGTCGCAACTGAAGATCTGGCCGTCGTCCTTCAGCGCTTCGTTTGCGCCGAAGAACAGCACGTCGGCGACGCGGCCCGCTTCGTAGCGCGCGTCCTTGATGCACAGGCCGGACTCGGCGCTGATCAGCGCGGCGATCTCCGTCGTGCGGCCGCGCACCGAGGCAGCGGCCTTGTGGAGCACGCTGGATCGCTCGAAGCGCGTCAGTCGAGCCTTGTAGCCGCGCGCGATGGCGAAGGCACGGCGCACTTCTTCGACCGTCGCTTTCGGTACGCTGCCGATGCGCTGCCGCGTGAAAGGGTTGAACACCTCGATCGTCCGTTCAGCGCCGCGCTCGCCGCCGACCTTCTCGCCGGCGATGCGCATCGCCTCGTGGCGAAAGGAAGCCCCCACGCTCTCTTCGGTCGCCGCCCCCCGAGGGGGCGCGCCGCGCCCTTCGGGCGGCCGGGCGGGCGCGGCGTTGGTGTCAAGCGACATGGTTCAGGGCGAGGTCGAAGGCGTCGAAGTTGCGCCAGCGCCGATCCGGATCGACGTCGACGAGATGCCGGTTGACGATCAGCGGCACCCGCTGCTCGGAGACGCCGCCGTGCGAACGCAAGGGCGCGTCGAGCCCGGAGAGGTCGTGTCGCGCTGCCGAGGTACCGATCACTTTCGAGCGCTCGGAGACGACGACCAGATCGCCGATCCGGTCGGCTGGCAATTCGAAGAAGGCGGCGGCCTCCTCGCGCGAGCGAACCGATTCGACGCCGCGGATCGCCGCGACGCGGGCCGCGATCGCCGCCGTGTCGCTGCTGGCGGGCAGGTACACGGTGGCGAACGATCCGAGCGCGCCGTGATGCACGACGTAGGGGTCGGTGATCGGCAGGATCACGCGGGCCTGGCCGACGCCGAGCCACCGGTCGAGCACGTCCTGAAGGTAGAGCACGTCGGGCGCGCCATCCATGCGCGTCTTCGCGTTCATGCCGTGGTCGGCCGTGAGCGCGATCACGCAGCCCATCGCGTCGAGCTTGCCGAGGTAGCCGTCCATCATCCGGTAGAAGGCGTCGGCGCCTTCGGTGCCGGGGGCGTGCTTGTGCTGCACGTAGTCGGTGGTCGAGAGATATATCACGTCTGGTCGGCGCTCGTGCGACATCAGCTCGACGCCGGCGGCGAACACGAACTCCGAAAGCGCGGCGCTGTAGACCGAAGGCACGGGCATGCCGACACGCTCGACGAGATTGTCGATGCCATTCTCGTCCTCGGTCGCCTCGTCGGCCTTCTCGGCCGAAAAGCAGATGCCCTTCATGCCATGGCCGAGCAGCTTGCGCAGCTTGTCCTTGGCCGTGACGACGGCGACCGACTGGCCGGCGTTGGCGAGCGCGGCAAGGATCGTCGGCGCGCGCAGCCATTTCGGGTCGTTCATCATCACTTCGCTGCCGCTCGCGACATCGAAGAGATAGTTGCCGCAGATGCCGTGCACCGAAGGCGGCACGCCGGTCACGATCGACAGGTTGTTCGGGTTGGTGAAGCTCGGGATCACGCAGTCGGCGACCAGCACCGTGCCGGTGGCCAGCACCTCCTTCATCCACGGCGTGTGGCCGTGGGCCACCGCCTGGGCGATGTAGTCGGGCTCGCAGCCGTCGACGCAGACGACGACGGTGGGCTGGTGGGCGAGCCGGTAGTCGCGGCCGTTGACGGAGATCATCGCGTGGATCTTTCGAGAGGGCGGCCGATCGCGACGGCCTGCGCCGCCGGCAGGCGCTGATGGTTCTTGATCGTGCGCGCCTTGCTTTCCATGACGTGGTCGAACATGGCGCGGCCGGCGAGCTCGGCGTCGCCCGAGGCGATCGCCTTGACGATCTGCCGGTGTTCGTTGGCCGAGACCGGCATCAGCGTTGCCTCGGCGAGGTTGAGACGGCGAAACAGGCTCAGCTCCTTGATCAGCTTGCGATAGATCGCTGTCAGCTTGGCGTTGCCCGCCAGCTCGACGCAACGATCGTGAAAGCGCAGGTTGAGCAGGTGATAGGCGTGCGCGTCCTTCGCTTTGGCCGCCTTCTCCATCTGCTCGACGAGACCGCGGATTTCCTTCAGCGCCGCCGGCACGATGGTCTGCGCCAGGCGGCGGCCGACGAACTCTTCCATGGTCGCGCGCAGGTCGAAGATATCGATCGCTTCTTCGACCGGCAGATTTCGCACGAACACGCCGCGATTCTTCTCGGTGCGCACCAGGCCGGCTTCTTCGAGCATGCGAAAGGCTTCGCGCAAGGGCCCGCGCGAGACGCCGAGTCGCGCTGCGAGCGCCACCTCGGTGAGCTTTTCGCCGGGTGGCAACTCGCCCGAAAGAATCATCCGCTCCAGCTCGCTCTGCACCACGCTCGAGAGCGAGCTGGTCTGCAGGAGCGTGATGGTCGGGTGGTGCGGGGTGGCCGCGGGTGCGGCGGCAGCGGCAAGCATGGCCCGGAGTAGACCCGTCCGCCTGCTGATTGTCAACAATCTCCAAGAAACAGTTGACGCTTTCTCGTGGCGGCGCCTAGACTGCCCGGGCACCAGGGCTGTGCGGCGCGGAACTGTCATCGAACTGGCATACGCTTCGCACGCCCGAGTGGCGTTCGCCTTTCGACCGCATCTTCGTCCGCACAAATCTGATCAGGGAGATCCGCATGAATTCGGGTTCATTGAAGGCGCTGCTCGGCGCCGCGCTGCTCGCCGCTTCTCTCGGTGCGCTGGCGCAGAAAACGCAGCTCACCGTCTACACGGCGCTCGAGGTCGACCAGATCAAAGCCTACGAGGCCGGCTTCAACAGGGTCAATCCGAACATCGAACTGAAGTGGGTGCAGGACTCGACCGGTGTCATCACCGCCAAGCTGCTCGCCGAGAAGGCGAACCCCAAGGCCGATGTCATCATGGGGGTCGCCGCTTCGAGCCTCGCCCTGCTCGACGCGCAAGGCATGCTCGAGCCGTACGCGCCCCTGAACCTGGACGCGATCATGTCGGCGTATCGCGACAAGAAGAATCCGCCTGCCTGGTTCGGCATGGACGTCTGGGGCGCGACGGTCTGCTTCAACACCGTCGAGGCGCAGAAGAAAGGCATCCCGAAGCCCGAGACCTGGAAGGACCTGACCAAGCCGATCTACAAGGGCCAGGTCGTGATGCCCAACCCGGCTTCATCCGGCACGGGCTTCTTCGACGTCAACGCCTGGCTCACGCTCTGGGGCGACGACAACGGCAAAGGCGGCGGCTGGAAGTACATGGATGCGCTGCACGAGAACATCGCCCAGTACACCCACTCAGGGTCCAAGCCCTGCACCATGGCGGCGGCCGGTGAATACGTCGTCGGCATCTCGTTCGAATACCGGGCCAACACCAACAAGGCGAAGGGCGCGCCGATCGACCTCGTCTTCCCGAAGGAAGGGCTCGGCTGGGACCTCGAAGCCTTCGCAATTCACAAGGGAACGAAAAACCTCGCGGCGGCCAAGAAGCTCGCCGACTGGGCATCGAGCAAGGACGCCATGCAGCTCTACGGCAAGAACTTCGCGATCACGGCGCAGCCCGGCGTGGCCTCGCCGCTCGCCAACGTGCCGGCCGACTACGAGAAGCGCCTTGTCAAGCTCGACTTCAAGGTCGCCGCCGACAACCGCGCGCGCGTCCTCGAGGAGTGGAACAGGCGCTACAGCGCCAAGTCCGAGCCGAAGAAACCATAGGCTTTCGCGACGCTCGTCTGATGAGCGACTACCTGCGCTTGGAAGGCATCCGAAAGTCGTTCGGAAGCTTTCAGGCGCTGCGCGACATCGACCTCACGATCGAGCGCGGCGAGTTCGTCTGCTTTCTCGGCCCCTCGGGTTGCGGCAAGACCACCTTGCTGCGCATCATCGCCGGGCTCGAGACGCAGACCGCCGGCCGCATTCGCCACGGCGAGCGCGACATCTCGCTGCTGCCTCCGGCCGAGCGTGACTACGGCATCGTGTTCCAGTCGTACGCGCTGTTTCCGAACCTGTCGGTGTTCGACAACGTCGGTTACGGGCTCGTCAACCGCCGCGATCCGAAGGCGAAGATCGCGGCGCGCGTCGACGAATTGCTGAAGCTGGTCGGCCTGCCCGGCAGCGGCGCGAAGTTTCCGGCCCAGCTCTCGGGCGGCGAGCAGCAGCGCATCGCCCTGGCGCGCGCGCTGGCCACCGCACCGGGCTTGCTGCTGCTCGACGAACCCTTGTCGGCGCTCGACGCGCTCGAGCGCGTGCGCCTGCGTCAGGAGATCCGCTCGCTGCAGCAAAAGCTCGGCGTCACGACGATCATGGTCACGCACGACCAGGAAGAAGCGCTGTCCGTGGCCGACCGCATCGTCGTCATGAACCATGGCGTGATCGAGCAGGTCGGCAGCGCGCAGGACATCTACGAGCGCCCGGCGACCGCCTTCGTGGCCGATTTCGTCGGCAAGGTGAACGTTCTCCTGGCGACCGCGCTCGGCGACGGCCGTTTTCGCGTCGGCCGCCTCGATCTGCAAGGGGCCGAGCACTGCGGCCGGCCGGCGGCGGGCCAGTCGGTGCGGCTCTATCTGCGCCCGGAAGACCGGGTCGCCGAGGGCGTGCTCGACGGCCACGCCAACCGCGTCTGGGCGGAGGTGCGCAAGGTCGAGTTCCTCGGCGGCTCGTGCCTCGCCGAGATGCACATCGATGAGTTCGAGGGCCAGCCGCTGACCGTTTCGTTCTCGCTGAATCAGCTCCACGACCTAGGCGTGCGCACCGGCGCGCGCATGGAGCTGGCGCTGCGCAGTGACCGTATGCGCGTGTTCTGAGCGAGCTGGAGGCGAGGCATGTCGGCCGTCCTTCCGCTCGCTCCGGCCATGCTGCGCCAGCGCGCGCACTGGACCGACCGCGTCGCGCACGGCGCGATGCTCCTGATCGTCGCCGGCCTCGTCGTCTTCCTTGCCCTGCCGCTCGCGATCATCCTCCTCAAGTCGCTGCAGGACGTCGGCGGCGCCTTCGTCGGCCTTGCCAACTTCACCAGCTATCTGCGCACGCCCACGCTGCCGCAGTCGTTCGTCAACAGCGTTTCCGTCGCGCTGCTGGTGACGCTCGTCGCCGTGCCGATGGCCTTCGGCTTCGCCTACGCGCTGGCGCGCAGCTGCATCCCGGCCAAAGGCCTGTTCCGGACCATCGCCCTGATTCCGCTGCTCGCACCGACGCTGCTCTCTGCCATCTCGCTGATCTACTGGTTCGGCAACCAGGGCGTGGCGCGCGGCCTGATCCACGCGCTCGGCTTCGAGAACATCTACGGCGCGCCCGGCGTCGTCGTCGCCGAATGCTTCTACGTCTTCCCCCACGCGCTGATGATCGTCGTCAGCGCGCTGGCGCTGGCCGACGCCCGTCTCTACGAAGCGGCGAAGGCGCTCGGCACCTCGCGGCGCCGGACGTTCTTCACGATCACGCTGCCGGGTGCCAAGTACGGGCTCATCTCCGCCGCGCTGGTCTGCTTCACGCTGGTCATGACCGACTTCGGCATCCCGAAAGTGATCGGCGGCGACTTCAACATGCTCGCGACCGACGTGTTCAAGCTGGTCATCGGCCAGCAGGACTTCCAGCGCGGTGCGGTTGTCGGCCTGTTGCTGCTGACGCCGGCCGTGCTGACCTTCGGCGTTGACTGGCTGGTTCAACGCAAGCAGACGGCGATGCTCTCGGCACGAGCCATTCCGTACGCAGCGAAGCCGTCGCGCGGCTTCGACGGCCTGATGCTGGCCTACGTCGGCGTCGTCAGCGCGCTGATGCTGGCCATGCTGGGCATGGCGATCTTCGCCTCGCTCGCCACCTACTGGCCCTATAACCTGATGCCGACCCTGAAGCACTACACGCTGGGGCTCGTCGATGCCGAGGTCGGCCCGGCGTTCATCAACAGCTTCGAGCTCGCGGCCGGCACCGCGTTCTTCGGCACCATCGTCGTCTTCGTCGGCGCCTACCTGCTCGAGAAGACGCGCGGCATGGAGTCGCTGCGGCCGATCGTGCGCATGCTTTCGATGCTGCCCATGGCCGTTCCGGGGCTGGTGCTCGGTCTCGGCTACATCTTCTTCTTCAACGCGCCGAGCAATCCGCTCAGTGGCCTGTACCAGACGATGACCTTGCTGATCATCTGCACGATCGTCCATTTCTACACCACCGGCCACCTGACGGCGGTGACCGCGCTCAAGTCGCTGGATGCGGAATTCGAGGCGGTCAGTGCCTCGCTCAAGGTGCCGTTCTTCACGACCTTCCGTCGCGTCACCCTGCCGATCTGCACGCCGACGCTGGTCGACATCGCGCGCTACTTCTTCGTCAACGCGATGACGACGATCTCGGCCGTGGTCTTCCTCTACTCGCCCGATACCAAGACGGCGGCGATCGCCATCCTGCGGCTCGACGAAGCCGGCGAGGCCGGCGCGGCCGCGGCGTGCTGCGTCCTCATCACCGCCGCTTCGACGGTCGTGACGCTGCTCTTCATGCTCGCCGGCTCATGGATCGGCCGGCGTACGCAGGCGTGGCGCCGACCCATGTCGAACTGAGAGAGTGAGAGTTTTTCTCCGAGCCCCTCACGCTGGCACACAACTGGCTTGTCTTTGGGCATGACGACACCTACTG
>JAYSMB010000162.1:0-3898 GCA_043725065.1 Burkholderiales bacterium | reverse complement strand
GCACCGTCGCGGCGTAGTCGCGGCCTTCGCGCCAGAGCACGCCCGGCTCCCAGGCGAAGCGCGCGGTCGCGATCCGCGCCAGCGGTACGCTTTTGCCGCCCGCGATCGGCACGTAGCCGTTGGCCATGTCCGAGATCGCACTGCGCTCGTTCCGCGGCTGGCGTAGAACGAGCACGCCCCAAGCAGCAACAGAAGCGACGAAGCGAGCACTGTGGAAGAAGGAAAAGCGCGGTTCATTCGACAAGCTCCACGGAGTAACTGACTGACCGGTCAGTAATATACGGTCGGCTCGCCACAGCGTCAAACGGCATCGCCGGTGCCTGCGAACGCGCCGCGTCAAGGCGCCGAAGCAGCGGGCATGGAGAATCGCCGTCGTGCCCGTCGATCACTACGAAAACTTTCCGGTCGCCTCGCTGCTGTGCCCGGCGGCCTTGCGCCCGGCCGTCGAAGCGATCTATTCGTTCGCCCGAACCGCCGATGACATCGCCGACGAAGGCGACGCGACGCCGGCCGAGCGCCTAACCGACCTGGCTGCTTTCCGCGACGAACTCGCGGCAGCGGCGGCCGGCCTACCGGCCTCGCCGCGCTGGCCTCAGGTGTTCGCGCCGCTCAGGTTGGCCATCGAAAGGCGTCGTCTGCCGGTCGGTCTGCTCCGCGATCTGCTCGACGCCTTCACGCAGGACGTGACGACGGTCCGCTACGCTGATCGCGCGACGCTGCTCGACTACTGTCGCCGCTCGGCCAACCCGGTCGGCCGACTGCTGCTCCACCTCTACGGAATCGGCGATGCCGATGCGCTTGCCCGCTCCGACGCCATCTGTTGCGCGCTGCAGCTCGCCAACTTCTGGCAAGACCTCGGCCGCGACGCGCAACACGGACGCTTGTACGTTCCCGAGGCGGATTGCCTGCGCCACGGCGTCGACCCCGCGGCCCTGCTCGCGTGCCATGACAGCGAGGCCGCGCATGGGCTCGTGCTCGAACTCGTGGCATGGGCGCGCGAGCTGATGCGCTTCGGCGCGCCACTGGTTCATGCCGTCCCCGGACGTGCCGGCTGGGAGCTGCGCCTGGTCGTGCAAGGCGGCCTGCGCGTGCTCGAACGGATCGACGGCTTGCGCGGTGCCACCTTGCGCGAACGACCAAAGCTCGGCTGGGCCGACGCGCCGGTGATCGCTTGGCGGGCGCTTCGCATGAGCGTCGCGGCCCCCGTCATGACGAGCGGACCGCCTGATGGCGCGCCGATACGACTGACTCGCACGCCGATGACGCCCGAGCGATACGTCCAGGAAAAAGCTGCCGCCAGCGGCTCGAGCTTCTACTACGCCTTCCTGTTCCTGCCGCCGCCGCGCCGAGCCGCGATCACGGCCTTCTACGCGTTCTGTCGCGAAGTCGACGACGTCGTCGACGAGGTCTCGGACCGTGGCGTCGCCGCTGCCAAGCTGGCCTGGTGGCAAAGCGAAATCGCGACCAGTTATGCCGGAAATCCGACCCACCCGGTGATGCGCGCATTGATGCCGACCAGCGCGACCTACGGCATCGAAGCCAGGCATCTGCTGGCCGTGATCGAAGGCTGTCAGATGGACCTCGATCAATCGCGCTACCTCGATTTCACCGGGCTCACGCGCTATTGCGATCTGGTCGCCGGCGTCGTCGGCGAGGTCGCGGCCAACATCTTCGGTCGCAGCGGCGAATCGACCCTGGCCTATGCGCACCGGCTCGGCCTGGCGATGCAGCTCACGAACATCATTCGCGACGTCGGCGACGACGCACGGCGGGGCCGAATCTATCTGCCGATGGACGAGCTCAAGCGCTTCGACGTAAAGGCGAACGAGCTGCTCGAACGCCGCTACAGCGAGCGCTTCACCGCGCTGATGACGTTCCAGGCCGAGCGCGCGCACCGCTGCTACGACGAGGCGCTGGCGCTGCTGGCCCCGGCCGATCGTCGGGCGCAAAAGCCCGGCCTGATGGTGGCCAACATCTACCGCAGCTTGCTGCGCGAAATCGAGACGGACAAATTCCAGGTGCTGCACCAGCGCATTTCGCTGACGCCGATCAGGAAGCTCTGGATCGCGATGCGAACGAATTGGCGCGGCCGGTAGTGACGAGGCGGATCGCTGTCATCGGCGCCGGTTGGGCCGGCCTGGCCGCCGCCGTGGAAGGCGCCGCGAAAGGCGCGCAGGTCACGCTGTTCGAGATGGCGCCGATGGCAGGCGGGCGCGCGCGCGATGTGGCCGGGTCCGACGCCGGGCTCGACAACGGCCAGCACATCTGCATCGGTGCCTACAGCGAAACCTTGCGCTTGCTTGCGCAGGTGGGTGTCGACGAATCGGCCGCGTTCCTTCGCCTGCCGCTTCGCCTCGTCGACGCCGAGGGCCTCGGGCTGCGGCTGCCTGCCGGGCCGGCGATGCTGGCCTTCGCGCGAGCCGTTTTGCGCCGGCGCGGCTGGTCGTGGCGCGATCGCTTCGCGCTACTTCGCAAGGCGGTGGGCTGGTCACGCGGTGGCTTCCTCTGTGCCCCGGAAGCGACCGTGGCCGATCTCGTGGCTGGCTTGCCGGAGCCCGTGAGAAGCCATTTCATCGACCCGCTCTGCGTGGCCGCGCTCAACACGCCGTCCGGGTCGGCAAGCGGCACCGTCTTTCTGCGCGTGCTGCATGACGCACTTGCCTCCGGCCCGGGCGCTTCCGATCTCCTGCTGCCACGGCTCGGCCTCGGCTCCGTGCTGCCGGGGCCTGCCCTCGCCTGGCTCGCGGCTCGCGGCGCCACCGTTCGACTCGCCCATCGCGTCGAGCATGTCGAAGCGTCCGGCGCGGCATGGGTCGTCGACGGCTCGCCATTCGACGCCGTGATCGTCGCCGCCAGCGTCCACGAAGCCGAGCGTCTGCTCGCGCCGCACGACGCGGCCTGGGCAGCGCGTGCGTCGGCACTGCGCTACGAACCGATCGTGACGGTCTACGCCACCAGCGCCGGCACACGTCTGTCCGAGCCGATGCTGCTGCTTCATGCCGACGACGGTCGCCCGGCGCAATTCGTCTTCGATCGCGGCCAGCTCGGCGGGCCGCCGGGGCTGCTCGCCTTCGTCGTCAGCGGCGCGGCGGCATGGGTCGAACGCGGGCTGGTCGCGAGCGAGACTGCCGTACTAGCGCAAGCGCGCGGCGACCTCGCGGCTCATCTGCGCGGACCGCTGGTGCTGCTGCGCACGATCGTGGAGAAGCGTGCGACCTTCCGCTGCACGCCACAGCTCGATCGTCCGCCGATGCGCGTCTTGCCTGGCCTTGTCGCCGCCGGCGACTACGTCGACGGACCCTATCCGGTGACGCTCGAAGGCGCGGTGCGCAGCGGCGTCGCCGCAGCTCTCGCAGCGACTTCCTGACCCTCGGCGAGAATCGCGCCATGCGCAAGACCGAAGACCGCGCCATCACCATTCAGGTGCTCGAGCGCGCCTTCTCCTTGCTTGACCTGCTTGCCTCGCACCAGGAGCCGGTATCGCTCAAGCTCATCAGCGAGCAAAGCGGCCTGCACCCTTCGACCGCGCACCGGATCCTCAACGACCTGACGATCGGCCGCTACGTCGACCGGCCCGAGCCGGGCAGCTACCGGCTCGGCATGCGCCTGCTCGAACTCGGCAACCTAGTGAAAGCGCGGCTCGACGTGCGCGACGCGGCGCTGGCGCCGATGCGCGAACTCCACAAGCTCACGCACCAGCCGGTCAACCTCTCGATGCGCCAGGGCGACGAGATCGTCTACGTCGAACGGACCTACAGCGAACGTTCAGGGATGCAGGTGGTGCGGGCCATCGGCGGCCGGGCGCCGCTCCATCTCACCTCGGTCGGCAAGCTGTTCCTGGCCCAGGACGACGCGCAGCGGGTTCGCGCCTACGCCGCGCGCACCGGCCTGGCCGGAC
>JAYSMB010000161.1:0-4324 GCA_043725065.1 Burkholderiales bacterium | reverse complement strand
TCTCGCCCTTGTAGGCGAACACCGGCGTGCCCTTGGCGGCCAGCGCCGCGGCGGCGTGGTCCTGGGTCGAGAAGATGTTGCACGAGGCCCAGCGCACCTCGGCGCCGAGCGCTTGCAGCGTCTCGACCAGCACGGCGGTCTGGATCGTCATGTGCAGGCTGCCCGTGACGCGCGCGCCCTTGAGCGGCTGGGTCTTCGCGAACTCTTCGCGGATCGCCATGAGGCCGGGCATTTCGGTCTCGGCGATGCGAATTTCCTTGCGGCCCCAGGCGGCGAGCTTCAGGTCGGCGACGATGTAAGGCGCGGTGGCCTGCGGCTTCAGACCGGCATTCATGTCAGGGCTCCAGTCTCGACTGAGGAACCCGCACGAAAGGCATCTGAAGGGAGACGGAACTCACCCACGAGGAACCATCGTGCGGGTGAGCGCGGTTGCAATATGCGCTGTTCCAAGCCTGGGACGCGGTCCTGGCGACCGTGCCTTGCAACGCTCCTCGGAAAGCGAACTCGATTCTATCGCGGCGGCCGGCGCCGCGCCGCCGACGGCTCTTATCATCATGCGTGCTCCCGCCTTCCGTGCTGCCCTGGGCGCGCTGCGAGCCGCGCCGCTTGCGCGCGCTGCGCGGCGTGCTCACCGACATCGACGACACCCTGACGACCGAAGGCGCGATTCCGCTCGGCGTCGTCGCGGCCTTGTCGGCCTTGCGCGCGGCGGGCGTTGCTGTCGTCGCGGTCACCGGGCGGCCGACGGGCTGGAGCCGCGCGATCGCCAAGGACACGCCGCTCGCGGCCATCGGCGCCGAGAACGGCGCGGTCGCGCTCTTCGCCGACGCTGCCCAAGCCGACGGCGTGCGTGTCGAATACGCCGACGACCAGACGGTTCGCGATGCGAACGGCGCCCGACTGCGTGCCGCTGCCGAGCGCATCGTCAGCGAGGTGCCGGGCGCGACGCTGTCCCGCGACAGCGTCGGTCGCGTCACCGACATCGCCATCGATCATGCCGAGTTCGCGCATCTCGACGCGGCGCGGATCGCGCGCGTCGTCTCCCTCATGCGGGCCGAGGGAATGAACGCGACCGTCAGTTCGATCCACGTCAATGGCTGGTTCGGCGCGCACAACAAGCTCAGCGGCGCCGTGTGGATCGTGAGGCGGCTGTTCGAGCGCGATCTGCTGGCCGAACGAGAGTCCTGGCTCTACGTCGGCGACTCGACCAACGACGAGCTGATGTTCGCGAGCTTCCCGCTCTCGGTCGGCGTTGCCAATCTCATGGACTTCTCGGATCGGCTGAAGCAATGGCCGGCATTCGTCACGACGCACGAACGCGGCCGCGGCTTCATCGAAGTGGCCGAAAGCCTGCTCGCGGCGCGCGGCGAATGAGCCCCGCCCGGCGGCCCGAAGGGGCTCATTCCCGCTCGGCGGGACCGGCCACAGGCCGTAGGGTGCACCAATGAGCCGGCTCGAGTCGCCGCCCGCGCTCGTCGTCGCCGTGGCGCTCGCGCTCGGCTCGGCTGTTTCGCTCGGTCTGGCGCGCTTCTCGTATGCGTTGCTGCTGCCGGCGATGCGGGCCGACCTCGGCTGGAGCTATTTCACCGCCGGCGCGATGAACACCGTCAACGCCGCCGGCTATCTGCTCGGCGCGCTGGCCGTCTCGCGTTGGCTGGACCGCATCGGACCGCGCGCGCTCTTCATCGGCGGCATGGGCGCGACCGCGGTTCTGCTTGCCTTGCACGGCGCTTTCATCGCCACCGGGTGGCTTTACCTGCTTCGCATGGCCACCGGCGTCGGCAGTGCCGCCACGTTCGTTTCCGGCGGACTGCTGGCCGCCCGTCTTGTCGCCGACCCGTGTCAGCGCGGTGCGCCGGGCATCAACGCGCCGAGCGCCGGCCTCGTGCTCGGCATCTACTACGGCGGCACGGGCGCGGGCATCGTCGCCTCGGCCTTGCTGGTGCCGGCGCTCGCGGCCCGCCCGGTCGAACATGCCTGGCAGACGGCGTGGATCGGCCTGGGCGTTCTCGCCCTCGTCGCCGCGGCGGTCGCTGCGGCGGAGACGCGGTCGATCCGCGCCTCGCCGCAAGCGCGCGGGCCGAGCAGCACGGCCGATCTGCGCGGCCTCACGTCGGGCTTGGTCTCCTACCTGCTGTTCGGCCTGGGCTACATCGGCTACATGACTTTCGTCGTCACGCTGCTGCGCGAGCAAGGACTGGCGCCGGCGGCGATCGTGGCCTTTTATGCCCTGCTCGGCATGGCGGTCATCGCTTCGTCGTGGCTCTGGGCGCCCTTGCTGCAACGCCGTCGCGGCGGCGGGCCGATGACTTTGCTCAACGCCTTGCTGGCGCTCGCCACGGCGTTGCCGGTGGTGAGCCCGCATCCGGTCGCGGTGTTCGCGTCGGGGCTGCTGTTCGGCGCGGTATTCCTTTCGGTCGTCGCCTCGACCACGGCGCTGGTCCGGCACAACCTGCCGCCTGCCGCCTGGGGCAATGGCATCGGCGCGTTCACCGTCGTCTTCGCGTTCGGCCAGATCGTCGGGCCGAGCGGGGTCGGCTGGATCGCCGACACGGCCGGGGGTCTGCGCGCGGGGCTGGCGTGCTCGGCCTTCGTGCTCTTGCTGGCCGCGGCGGTCGCGTCGCGGCAAAAAGCGCTCGCGCAGCCGTCCGCCGGCGCGGCTTGACACCGCGGTCCGGCGGCCCGCGAGCCGGTCACAGGCCGAGGAACTCGATCAGCCGGGCTCGCTCCGCGGCCAGTTGCAACCGGAACGCCGGCTCACGAATCGTCCCGTTCGCATAGCCGAGCTTCAAGCTCAGCCGGCCTTCGCGAACGGACGCGTTGCCCCAGCCGACCACACGGTCGCCCCAGAGCAGTGGCAAGGCGTAGTAGCCGAGCTTGCGCTTGGGCGCCGGCGTGTAGGCCTCGAAGCGGTAGGTCCAGCCCCACAGCAGCTCGAAGCGGCGCCGGTCCCAGACGATCGGGTCGAAGGGCGCGAGCAGGCGAACCCGCTCGTCGGGCCGATAGCGCGTCGAGCGCGGGTTCTCTTCGGCCGGCCAGTACCAGGCGACACCGTCGATGGTCGCGCTTGCGAGCTGATCGCGTGCCGAGACAAGCGCTGCCCGCGCCTCTTTGGCGAGGTGCGGCGCGCCGTAGCCGAGCAACAGCCGAGTCAAGTAGACGAAGCTCGGTGCCGGCAGCGGCGCGTACTTGCGCAGCACGAGCTCGAGCAACGCCGCGGCACGCGCGGCGCGGCCGGCCGGGCTGCTGTCGGTGGCCGCGTGTTCGACCGCCTCGTAGATGCGTATGCCGCTCTCGCGCCGCTTGACGCGCAGCAGGCCGCGGTAGTGCATGGCGTCGAGCAGGTGCGTCGTCGCGTTGCTCGAGCCGCCCCAGGCGTTGATCTTGCGGCCATGCGCGAAGTGCTCTTCGACCAGGCGCGGATGCGCCGGCCCATGCTCGCGGATGAAGGCGAGCACGTCGGCCGCCTTCTTCTTCGTCGCCGGGCTCCATTTCTTCGCGGCGATGCGCGGATGCAGCAAGGCCAGGTGCTTGCGCGGCAGGAAGCCGTAGTTGACGAGCGCGTCTTCGTCGACCGCGAGCCGCGCGTAGCGTCGCTCGAGGTCGCCGGCGTGGTAGTCGATGACGCGGTGGCGGAGCAGCAGGTCCTGCGCCCGCGCCGGGGCACGGATCGGATCGGCCTGGACGAAGCCGAGCTTTTCGATCGCCCGCATGAGGGTGGTCGGCCTGGACAGCGTTCGCGTCACCGCATATCGGCGCAGATCGTCGAGGCCTGGCGGCTTGGGCATCTCCGGATGATGCCGCGCCGCCGGTTAGCGTCCGCACCGAAGATCACAACCGCAACCCACATGAAACCCGGCAACCGCCCTGTCGATGACGACCAACGGCCGCCGTGGCCGTCGCTTCGCAAGGCAGCGATGCGTCCCACCACGCTGGCCACCGTCGCCAGCAACTCGTGGGGCACGACCGGCTTGACGAGGTAGACCGGATCGCCGTGCTCCGAAAGCTCCTGCCGCCGGTCGGAATGTGACTACAGGCCGGCTGCCGCCTTCAAGGCCGCAGCCTTGTCAGTTCTCTCCCACGTGAACTCCGGTTCATCCCTGCCGAAGTGGCCGTAGGCGGCAGTCTTCTCGTAGATCGGCCGCAGCAAATCGAGCATCTGGATGATCCCCTTCGGCCGCAGGTCGAAGAACCCGTGGACCAACGCGGCGATCTTGTCGTCGCCGATCTTGCCCGTGCCTTCGGTGTAGACCGTCACGTTCATCGGCTTGGCGACGCCGATCGCGTAGGCCACCTGGATCTGGCACTGCCGCGCGATCCCCGC
>JAYSMB010000160.1:0-4793 GCA_043725065.1 Burkholderiales bacterium | reverse complement strand
AGCCGCTTGCCGCCGCACCGACCGAAACCGGCCGCCCGGCGCAGGCGCCGCGTTCGACCATGTTCGGCGATATCGACGACGACATCGACTCGGTCGACGCCGTCGACCTCGAGCTGTTCCCGATCTTCGAGGAAGAAGCGCTCGAGCTGTTGCCCAAGCTGGCCGCGCAATTGCGGGATTGGGCGCGCCAGCCGACGACGCCGACCCATGCCAACGCATGCATGCGCACGCTGCACACGCTCAAGGGCGGCGCCCGGCTCGCCGGAGCGATGCGCCTGGGCGAGATGGCGCACCGGCTCGAAGCGCGGATCGAGCGGCTGACCGCCGGCGAGGCTATCGCCGACGCCGCCGACGTCGAGATATTGCAGACGCGTTCCGACGCGATGGCGAACGCTTTCGACGCGCTGCGCAGCCGCGATGCGCAGGCCTATGCCGATGCGGTGGCCGCAGCCGTCGCACCGGTCGCGCTGGTCGCGCCGGTCGCTGCGCCGATCGCTCCCGTGGCGGCAATCGTGCCCGCCGCCGCGCCGATCGCGCCCGCTGCGGCAACGTCTTCGCCGGTCGCGCCGACAGTGGCCGCCACGGCAACGCCGCCGACCCCGCCGACCCCGCCCGAAGGCAAGAAATCGGGCAAGGGCGACGGCCGCGGCAAAGCATCGAGCGCCGATGCCACGCCCGCGGCCGCGCCGCCGTCGCAGGCCATCGCCGAGCTCGCGGCGATCGACTGGTCGCGCTTTACCGCCGGTGCCGTGAGCGCCTCGGTCAAGCTGGCCGAGCGTGCCCAGGCCGCCGCGCAATCGGCGGTTCGTGTCCGCGCGCCACTGCTCGACCGCCTGGTCAATCAGGCCGGCGAGGTCAGCATCACTCGCTCGCGGATCGAATCCGGGGTCGGCCAGATCAAGGGCTCACTCTCCGACCTGACTGAAAACCTCGAGCGCCTGCGCGGCCAATTGCGCGACATCGAGCTGCAGGGCGAAGTGCAGATGACCTCTCGGCTCGAAGCGGCCAAAGCCGCGTCGCAGGCCTTCGATCCGCTCGAGTTCGACCGCTTCACGCGATTCCAGGAGCTGACGCGGATGATGGCCGAGTCGGTCAACGACGTGGCCACCGTGCAGCGCACCTTGCAGCGCTCGCTCGAGTCGACCGAAGACGAGCTGGTGGCCCAGGCGCGACTTACGCGCGACCTGCAGGACGATCTGCTGCGCACCCGCATGGTCGAGTTCGAGGGCCTCTCGGACCGGCTCTATCGCGTCGTCCGCCTGACCGCGAAAGAGACCGGCAAGCAGGTTCGGCTCGACATCGTCGGCGGCTCGATCGAAGTCGACCGCGGCGTCCTCGACCGCATGACCGGCGCCTTCGAGCACCTGCTGCGCAATTGCGTGACTCACGGCATCGAAGCGCCCGAAAAGCGCACCGCCGCCGGCAAGGACCCGGTCGGATCGATCGTCGTCGCGCTCTCGTACGAAGGCAACGAAGTCGGCGTCGAGTTCCGCGACGATGGCGCCGGCCTCGACATGGAGCGCATTCGCGCCAAGGGCGCGACGATGAAGCTGATCGACCCGAAGCTCGCGCACGACGACGCCGAACTCGCCAACCTCATCTTCACGGCCGGTTTCACGACCGCCGAAACGGTGACAGAGCTTGCCGGCCGAGGCGTCGGCATGGACGTGGTTCGCTCCGAGGTGATCGCCATGGGCGGCCGGATCGAGACCGCGACCGCCGCCGGCCAGGGCACCTCGTTCAAGCTGATCCTGCCGCTGACGACCGCGGTGACGCAGGTCGTGATGCTGCGCTGCGGCGACAACATCGTCGCCGTGCCGTCGACGCTGGTCGAGATCGTTCGCCGGGCCAAGCCGGAAGAAATCGCGGCGTCGTATGCGAGCAGCGCGTACGAGTTCGGCGGCAGCACCTTGCCCTTTTTCTGGCTCGGCGCCTTGCTCCAGATGGGCGGACAACCCGCGGAATCGCAGGCACGAATGCGCACCGTCGTCGTCGTGCGCAGCGCGCAGCAGCGGATCGCCGTGCACGTCGATGAAGTGCTGGGCAACCAGGAAGTCGTGGTCAAGAACCTCGGCCCGCAGCTGTCGCGACTGCCCGGCCTCGCCGGCATGACCTTGCTCGCTTCGGGTGTCGTGGCCCTGATCTACAACCCGGTTGCGTTGGCCACGCTTTACGGCGACGAAGCGCGGGCGGCGACGCTAGCGGCCATGCGGCGTGATGCTGCCGCGCCGGTGTCTCCGGTGGCCACGCGCACCGGGAAGACGTTGGCGCCGCTCATTCTCGTCGTCGACGATTCGCTGACCGTGCGGCGGGTCACGCAGCGCCTGCTGGTGCGCGAGGGCTATCGGGTCACGCTCGCCAAAGACGGCCTCGATGCACTCGAGCGGCTGGCCGAGGAAGTGCCGCAGGTCGTGCTGTCGGACATCGAGATGCCCCGCATGGACGGCTTCGATCTGGTTCGCAACCTGCGCGCCGATGCCCGCTGGCGCGGCTTGCCGGTGATCATGATCACTTCGCGGATCGCCCAGAAGCATCGTGACCACGCGGTCGAGCTCGGCGTCGACCACTACCTCGGCAAGCCGTATTCGGAAGAGGACCTGCTGGCACTGATCGTCCGATACACGGCGCTGCGGGCCGAGGCCTGAGTTCCTATTTGAGCGGCTTCAGCGTTCGTACCACGGCGTAGCGAGCCAGCGTCTTTTCGCGCGCCTCGGCGTGGTCGACGATCGGCAGCGGGTAGTCGCGGCCGAGCACGATGCCGGCCGCCGCGAGATCGATCGGCCCCGCCTCCCAGGGCGCGTGGATCAGGTCGTCGCCCAGGCTCGCGAGCCGCGGCAGGTAGCGGCGAATGAAGCGGCCCTGCGGATCGAATTTGCGGCTCTGCGTGAGCGGATTGAAGATGCGAAACCAAGGTTGCGCGTCGCTGCCGGTCGAGGCGGCCCACTGCCAGCCGCCGTTGTTGGAAGCGAGCTCGTAGTCGATCAGGTGTTCGGCAAAGTACGCTTCGCCGCGTCGCCAGTCTATGCCCAGATCCTTGACCAGAAAGCTCGCCGTCACCATGCGCAGGCGGTTGTGCATGTAGCCGCTCCGCGCGATCTGCGCCATCGCCGCGTCGACCAGCGGGTAGCCGGTGCGTCCTTCGCACCAGGCGGCGAATGACTGGTCGGCATGCTTGCCGTGCTCGAAGCGGATGCGGTCGTATTCGGGCTTGCAACTGCTGCTCACGACGTGCGGGAGGTGATGCAGGATCTGCTGGTAGAAGTCGCGCCAGATCAGCTCGGAGAGCCAGACTTTCGCGCCGGCACTCGAAGGGCGCGCCACCGCGTCGCGCGCCAGCCGGCGGATCGAGACGGTGCCGAAACGCAGGTGCACGCCCAAGTAGCTGGGGCCCTTGACCGCCGGGTACTCACGGGCGGTGTCGTACTCGTCCATGCGGCCGAGAAAGTCGTCGAGCAGGATTTGTGCGCCGGCGCCGCCGCCGTGGACCTTGAGCGATTCGAGATTGGTCGCGGCAAAACCGAGTTCTGCCAGCGTTGGCACGCCGGGCGCGGCGCCGGGTGGCGCCGCCGCCAGGCTGGCCGCATGGCGCTCGACGGGGTAGGCCTTCAGGTAGAAGTCGTCGAGCTTGTTCAGCCATGCCGTCCGGTACGGCGTGAACACGCTGTAGGGCTTGCCGCTGCCGGTGAGGATCTCGCTGCGCTCGAAGATGACGTGATCCTTCGAGGTGTGCAGCGCCACGCCCCGGTCGGCGAGCGCGCCGCGCACCGCGGCGTCACGGGTCAGCGCGTAGGGGTCGTCGTCGTGATTCGCGTAGACCGCCTGCACGTGCAGATCGTCGGCCAGGGCGACGATCTCGCTGGCCGCCTTGCCGTGGCGGACGATCAGGCGCACGCCGTGCACGCCATGATGGCGACCAAGCTCGACCAACTCGTTCGCCAGCGCCTCGACCGACCGGACGATGAACTCGACGCGCCGGTCGGCGCGCGGCAGCGGGTCGAGGATCTCGCGGTCGAAGACGAAGGCGCACCAGACCTGGCGCGCCGCTTTGAGCGCGTGATAGAGCGCCGCGTTGTCCTCGCAGCGCAGGTCGCGGCGAAACCATACCAGTGCGCTGTCGAGGGCCTTGTCCATAGGCCCGCAGTGTGCCGAAAAGCCGGCGATCCGAGGCGAGCTTTTCGTCCGGCACGCGCGCGGAATAAAATGCCGGCATGACGGCGCAATCGATCAACCTGACGAACCAGTTCCTGATCGCCATGCCGGGCATCGGCGACGGCATCTTCGCGGGCACGGTCGTCTACATGTGCGAGCACACCGAAAAAGGCGCACTCGGCCTGGTCATCAACAAGCCGATCGATATCACGCTCAAGAACCTGTTCGAGAAGGTCGAGCTCTCGCTCGACCGAGAAGATCTGGCGGGAGCGCCGGTCTATTTCGGTGGCCCGGTGCAGACCGAGCGCGGCTTCGTGCTGCACGAGCGGCTGGTCGAAGGCGAGGGTGCGCCGGGCGGCTACAACTCCTCGCTGAAGATCGAGGGCGGCCTCGAGATGACGACAAGCAAGGACGTGCTGGAGGCGCTGTCGAGTGGCGCCGGGCCGAAGAAGGTGCTGGTCACGCTCGGCTACAGCGGCTGGGCCGCCGGCCAGCTCGAAGACGAGATGAGCAACAACGGCTGGATCAACGTCGAAGCCGAGCCCGGCATCATCTTCGACACGCCGGTCGGCGAGCGCTACGACAAGGCGCTGTCGCTGCTCGGCATCGCGGCCGGCATGCTCAGCTCGGCGGCGGGGCACGCA
>JAYSMB010000159.1:0-10256 GCA_043725065.1 Burkholderiales bacterium | reverse complement strand
TACTTTGTCACGTTTGAGATCGCGGGCCGTGACGATGAAATCCTGCAGGGTATCGCCCTGCAGGTAATTCATCACCATGTAGACGGTTTCGTTCTCGCGAAAGAAATTGAGCACCGAAACCACGCTCGTGTGCGATATCTGGGCGAGCGATCTGCCTTCTTCGAAGAAGCTCTTCAGGCCAAGCCGATAAAGCGGCTGCTTCTCGGGCTTGACACGGGGCGTCAGCTCGCCGGGCGAGCGCTCGGCCAGCGAGGAAGGCAGATATTCCTTGAGTGCGACGAGCTTGCGGTCGGCGTCTTCGCAGAGATAGACGACGCCGAATCCACCGGCCGCCAGTTTCTTGATAACCTGATAGCCGCCCACCACCGTGCCTGAAGGCAAGGGTGCTGGTTTGGGCTTTGACATGGTCGAGAAACAGGGGGCAAAACAGCGTGGCAGTTTACAGCATGACCGGTTACGCCAATGCCTCCGCGGCCCCGGTTTCGGCGGCTCCGGCAGCATTGCACGAACGGCGTGGCGAGCCGCGTTCGGGCGCTATCGCAACGCCGCAGATCGGTGTAGAGCTGCGCTCGGTCAACGGCCGTTTTCTCGACATCGGCCTGCGCCTCCCCGACGAATTCCGCTCGCTCGAACCGGCCTTGCGCGAGCTCATCACCGCCCGCTTCAAGCGCGGCAAGATCGAGCTGCGCCTGACCGGCGCGGCCGACGCGGAAGGCGCAAGTTCGGAGCCGCTGCCGGAGCAGCTCGCCCACCTCGGGCAGATCGAGAGCCGGGTGCGCGAGCTGCTGCCGAACGCGCGTCCGCTCTCGGTTCACGAGGCCATGCAGTGGTGCCGCGGTGCGGCGCGTGCCGAGGGCGCGGGCGACGTCGTGCTCGACACGGCAAAGCGCTGCGTCGACGGCCTGGCCGCGGCGCGGGCGCGCGAGGGCGAGCGCCTGGCTGCGATCCTGGCCGAGCGCGTCGACCATCTGCGCACGCTCGCGACCGCCGCCGAGCCGCTGGTGCCCGCGGCCGTCGCGCGGCAGCAGCAGCGCTTCATCGAGCGCTGGAACGACGCGCTCGAAAAGACGGGCGCGGCCCAATCGATCTCGCGCGAGGCGACCCAGGAACGCGCTCTCAACGAAGCCGCGGCGTACGCGATCCGCATCGACGTGGCCGAAGAACTCGCGCGGGTGCGCTCGCACCTCGACGAAATCACCCGCCTGCTCGGCAAGGGCGGTGAGGTCGGCAAGCGGCTCGAGTTCCTGATCCAGGAGCTGCTGCGCGAAGCCAACACGCTCGGCTCGAAGTCGACCTCGATCGAAATGACCGCGATCTCGGTCGACATGAAGGTCGCGATCGAACAGTTGCGCGAACAGGTTCAGAACGTCGAGTAGATCGCAGGCGGGAAAACCCCGCCTGATCGCATTTTGTAGATCGGTACAGTAAACCGATACAGTATATCGATGCATTCGTCATCGGTTTGCGCCTTTCGTGCGCTCGGCCTCGATGGCCGGGAGCATCCTGTTCATCGTCGCGGCGGCAACCAGTCTGTCGTTCGCGCTGACCATCGAGCAGATTCCGAACGTGTCGGCGACGATGGTTGCGTTCGCCCACCAATACGGTAGCGTGATGTTCATGCTGCTGTCGGTGCTCATGATGATCGTCTTCGGCGCCGTCCTCGAAGGCGCGCCGGCACTGATCATCTTCGGGCCGCCGCTCACGCCGATCGCCGGCCAGCTCGGCATCAACCCGCCGCACTTCGGCACGGTCATGGTCATCGCCATGGGCCTGGGTCTGTTCGCGCCGCCGATCGGCCTGGGCCTGTTCGCCACCTGCGCGATCACCGGCACGCAAGTCAAGGACGTTGCCCGGCCGATGATGAAATACCTCGCCGATCTCCTGCTGACCCTGGTCCTGCCGGTGCTGGTTCCCGCGTTCTCCCTGTGGCTGCCGAATCGTCTCGGCGTATAGGCGCCTGGATCACATCGCATGACCACGATCCAGGACGTCGCCCGCCATGCCGCCGTATCGGTGAGCACGGTCTCCAACGTGCTCAACGGCCGCGCCGATCGGATGCGCCCGGAGACGCTGGCCCGGGTCGAAGCGACGATCGAGGCGCTGCGCTTTTCGCCCAGCAAGCTGGCGCGGCAACTTAAGACCGGACAAACGCCGTTGCTCGGATTGCTGGTGCCGTCGATGGCCAATCCGATGTACGGCTACATCGCCCGCGAGATCGAGACCTTCGCGCAAGAGCAGTTCGGCCACCGCCTGCTGCTCGGCAGCACCTATCGCGACCGCGAAAAGGAGAGCGCCTTTTTCGACGACCTGTTGGCGCAGGGGGTTCGTCGCGTCATCGTGATCTCTTCGCTGGCTGACGAGCGCCACTTCGAGTCGGCGGTGGAGCGCGGCATGGTCGTGGTCAGCTACGACCGCGGCGCCACGTCGGGACAGCGCTCGAAGGTCGGCCACGTGATGCCCGACAACTTCGAGGCGGCGCGCCTGGCGACCTGCCATCTCATGGACCAGGGCCATCGACGGCTGGCGTTCGCGACCGTGGCCGGCATGACCGTGAGCCGCAGCGCCAAGATCGCGGGCTTTCACGCCGCGGCCGATGCCGCCGGTTTGCGCAGCCAGGCGCGGGTTCTCGACGGTGGGCCCTTGAACGAGTACGGCGACTCGGTCATCGCCGAGGTTGGGCGCGCCATGGCCTCGCAAGTCGCCAGGCTGCGCCAGCCGCCGACCGGCATCGTCGCCCTCAACGATCTGATGGCGCTCGGGCTGCTGGCCGGCTTGCGTGACGCCGGCCTGCGCGTGCCGCAAGACATCTCGATCGTCGGCATCGACGGTCTGTTCCTGTCCGCGCTTTCGAACCCGATGCTGACCACCGTGGCCCTGCCGATCCGCGATATGGCCCAGGCCATGGTCGAGCGCGCGATCCGTCCGCCGACGGATTCGAATGCCGCGGAGATGGACAAGGTCTTCGCGCCGCTGCAACTGATCGAACGCGAGTCGGTGGCGCCACCGTCCGGCTTGCCGCGCTCCGGAACCGGCGCGGCGAAAGCGAAGCCAAAGACGAAGAAGGGCAAGGGCGCGACATGAGCGCCGTCTTCGTCACGCATCCCAAGGACAAGCTCGATCAGTACTTCGGCGCCAACGCGACGCGGGCGCTGCGGGCGATCGCCGAAGCACGCTTCAATCCCGAGTCGCGCGAGCTGTCGACGCCGGAGCTGATCGCGGCGGCCAAGGGTTGCACGGCACTGATCGCGTACCGGCAAACGCCCGGCCCCGAGTCCTTGTTCCGCGAGCTGCCGGAGCTGAACGCCTTCGTTCGCTGCGCGGTCGACATCCGCACCGTCGACGTCGCCGCGGCCAGCGCGCACGGCGTGCTCGTGACCCAGGCCAGCGCGGGTTATGTGCCAGCGGTCTCGGAGTGGGTCATCGCCGTGATGATCGACCTCGGCCGCGGCATCAGCCGCTACGCCGAGGGCTACCACCGGGGGTTGCCTGCCTCGCCGCTCATGGGTCGCGAGCTGCGCGGCTCGACGCTCGGCGTGATCGGCTACGGGCAGATCGGACGCTACCTCTGCGACCTGGCCCTGGCGTTCGGCATGCGGGTGCTCGTGACGACGCCACGTTCGATCGCCGAGCGACCGAGCCCGCGGCAAGTGCCGCTCGAAGCGCTGCTGGCCGGGTCGGACTTCGTCGTCTGCCTGGCGCCGGCCAACGCCGAGACCGAGAACATGATGAATGCGCGGACCTTCGCGACGATGCGGCCGGGCTCGTTCTTCATCAACGCCGCGCGCGGCGAACTGGTCGATGACATCGCCTTGCTCGGCGCGCTCGACTCCGGCCACCTCGCCGGCTGCGCGCTCGACGTGGGGCGCGCGCCCGACCAGATGCCGGCGCCCGACCTGGCCCGCCATCCGCTCGTACTCGCCGCGCCGCACGTCGGCGGCCTCACGCTGCCGGCGATCGAACACCAGTCGCTGGAAACCGTCGCGCAGGTGGCACTTTTGCTCAAGGGCGAGATTCCGCCGGGCGCCGTCAACGCCGAACATGCCACGCGGCTGCGTGGGAGGGACAACGGATGAGTTCGATTTCGATCGCCTTCGACGGCGCCTGCGACTGCCACTTTCACGTCTACGAGGACGGCTACCCGCTCGTGCCGACGGCGACCTTCAAGCCGCCGCATGCGCCCGCCGAAGCCTATCGGCGGGTCCGGCAGGAGCTCGGCCTGACGCGCGCCGTCGTCATCCAGCCGACCGGCTACGGCTTCGACAACCGCTGCACGCTCGACGCCATTGCCGTGCTCGGTGCCGGCACGCGCGCCATCGTCGTCGTGCCGCCCGACGAGCCCGACGCGTCGCTCGCCGAGCTCGATCGCGCCGGTGCGCGCGGCGTGCGCTACATGATGCTGCCCGGCGGCGTGCTGCCGTGGTCGGGCCTCGAAGCGACGGCGGCACGGATCGCGCCGCTCGGTTGGCACATCGACCTGCAGCTCGACGGCCGCGAGCTGCCCGAACACGAAGTGACGCTGCTTGCCCTGCCGTGCCGGCTGGCGATCGACCACGTCGGCCGCTTCCTCGGCCCGACCGACACGGCGAGCCCGGGGTTCCGTTCGCTCGCTCGATTGCTCGACGCCGGCCGCTGCTGGGTCAAGCTCTCCGCGCCCTACGAGAGCTCGCGCAGCGGACCGCCCGCTTACGCCGACATCGCGCCGCTGGCGCGCCGCCTGGCCGAGGGCTGGCCCGAGCGGTGCCTGTGGGCCAGCAACTGGCCGCATCCGAACCCGAACCCGGCGCCGACCGAACGATCGATGCTCGAATGGACGCTGCAGTTCACGCGCGACGACGCGGCGTGCCGACGCATGCTGGTCGACAACCCCGCGGAGCTCTACGGGTTCTGAGCGCCGTCGCCGGTGTCTTTCACTCCACCGTGTAGAAGCTCATCAGCACGGTGGCCGGCAGGCGCTGGCCGACGCAGAGGAATTGCCGCTCGTTGAGCCACGACCAGCGAGCGTCGCCGGTTTCCAGGCTCACCTGACCGCGAAAGTAAACCGCTTCAGGTGCGACCGGCTCGCCGCGCAGCAAACGCGCGGTCACCTCTTCGCTGGCGACGCGCAGCCCGTTGTTCTGCACGAAGACACGTGCGCCGCCTTCGAGCTCGAGCATGTAGCGGGCCTCGAGGCGAGCCAGCGTCGCGCCGTGAATGAGCTGGCAGTCGGCGCCCCCCGGCAACACACGGCCGACCAGTCGCCCGCCGACACTGCCGCCGAGGATGGCGACCAGCCGGCGCCGGCCGAGCGGCGAGTGACCAGCGTCGATCGGCACGCCGATCTCGACGGCGAGATCGCAAAGATGGGCCAGCGTTGGCGGCGGCAATGTGAAATCAGACATGGTTCTGCCCTCGACCAGCAGCAGCCTACGCCATCCACGTTCGATACATTTTCTCGGCGCGTGCGGGCTCGTGGCAGTGCTCGCGGCTCCGGGTCCCGGGCGGCGCGAGCGCGTTGGCGATCAGCGCCGACGGCAAGACCGTGTTCACCGGCGACAACGACGGTCGCTTGCAGCGCTGGGATCTGCTCGCCCGTTGACGCCGGCACTGCCCGTAAACTGCGCGGGCCCGAACGGCCGACCCGCTGCACACGATGGACTACCCCGGCAACCTCTTCGCCGTCGCCGCGCCCAGCGGCACCGGCAAATCGAGTCTCGTCAAGGCGCTGCTCGAGCTCGACTCGCACCTCGTCGTCTCGGTCTCGCACACGACCAGAAAGCCGCGCGGCCAGGACCAGCAGGGCCGCGAGTACCACTTCGTCGACGAGCCGACTTTTCGCAAGATGATCCAGGACGGCCAGTTCGTCGAGTGGGCGGAGGTGCACGGCAACCTCTACGGCACCTCGCGCGGCGCCATCGAGGAGCGCATCACGCACGGCCACGACGTGCTGCTAGAGATCGACTGGCAGGGTGCGCTGCAGATCAAACGCCTGTTCCCGAACGCCGTGCTCATCTTCATGCTGCCGCCGAGCTGGGACGAATTGCTGCAGCGCCTCGAGCGGCGTGGCGAGGACGATGCCGAGGTCATCGACCGGCGCATGGCCAACGCCCGCATCGAGGTTTCGCAGGCCAAGCATTTCGACTTCGTTATAATTAATGCCTTGTTCGAGACGGCGCTTTTCGACCTGAAGGCGATCGTCCACTCGCAGCGACTCAAGTACGCTGCACTCAAGCGGGCACGGCCTGCGATCTTCGCCGCGCTCGACCTCACCTAGATCGAGGCGCTCAGGCGCTCAAAACCGGAATCCTCATGGCCCGCATCACCGTCGAAGATTGTCTTGTCAGGATCCCGAATCGTTTCCAGCTCGTGCTCGCCGCGACCTACCGCGCGCGCATGTTGAGCCAGGGCCATGCGCCCAAGGTCGAAACCAAGAACAAGCCCGGCGTCACCGCGCTGCGCGAGATCGCCGCCGGCGAGATCGGCATCGAGATGCTGCGCAAGGTGCCGGTCTAGCCTGCTAGCCCGCGGTGGCAACTCCACCGCACAAAATTCCGTGCCGCGCATCAGCGCCCACACCGCGGCGATGACGCCTGTTCCGCGCTAAATTCGGGCATGGTCGCGCGCTCGTCCACCGACTCCCCCGACGCCAAACCGGCGGCGCGAAAACGCCCGCCTCCGGGATCCACCGCCTCGACCCCGTCCGACGCCGCCGCCGCGTCGTTCGCGGCGCTCACGGTCAAGCTCGACTACCTCGACGCGGCCGACATCCGGCGCGTTCGCGACGCCTATCGCTTTGCCGACGAGGCGCATCTCGGCCAGTTCCGCGCCAGCGGCGAGCCCTACATCACGCATCCGATCGCGGTCGCCGGCCTGTGCGCCGAGTGGAAGCTCGATGCGCAGGCGATCATGACCGCGCTGATGCACGACGCGATGGAAGATTGCGGCATCACCAAGGCCGAGCTGATCGAGCGCTTCGGCGCGCCGACCGCCGACCTGGTCGATGGCCTGACCAAGCTCGACAAGCTGAGCTTTTCAACGCGCGAGGAATCGCAGGCCGAGTCGTTCCGCAAAATGCTGCTGGCGATGACCCGCGACGTGCGCGTGATCCTGGTCAAGCTCGCCGACCGCCTGCACAACATGCGCACGATGGAAGCGGTCGACCGTGCCAAGCGTACCCGCGTCGCCGGCGAGACGCTCGACATCTACGCGCCGATCGCGCACCGGCTCGGCCTGAACCAGACCTACCGCGAGTTGCAGGAACTCTCGTTCAAGCACCTCAAGCCCTGGCGCGAGGCCGCGCTCTCGAAAGCGGTGCTGAGGGCACGTGGTTACCGGCGCGACATCGTCGAGCGGATCCAGCGCGAGGTCGAGAAAGCCTTCGCCGCGAACAAACTCAAGGCGCAGATCTTCGGCCGCGAGAAGACCATCTATTCGATCTACGCCAAGATGCGCGAGAAGCACCTGACGTTCGCCCAGGTCAACGACATCTTCGGCTTTCGCATCGTCGTCGCCACGCTCTCGGAGTGCTACGTGGCGATGGGCGTGCTGCACCAGCTCTACAAGCCCGTGCCGGGGCGGTTCAAGGACTACATCGCGATTCCGAAAGGCAACGGCTACCAGTCGCTGCACACGACGCTGGTGAGCCCGCTCGGCACAGCCGTCGAGTTCCAGATCCGGACCGAGCCGATGCACGCCGTGGCCGAAAAGGGCATCGCCGCGCACTGGCTCTACAAGGAGCACGACGACGGCCCCGGCCAAGAGGCGCAGCGCCTGGGCGCGATGTGGCTGCAGTCGCTGCTCGACATCCAGGACGAGACGCGCGACGCCAACGAGTTTCTCGAGCACGTCAAGATCGATCTCTTTCCCGACGCGGTCTACGTGTTCACGCCCAAGTCGAAGATCCTCGCGCTGCCGCGCGGAGCGACGACGGTCGACTTCGCCTACGCGATCCACTCCGACGTCGGCGACCACTGCGTCGCGGCATCGATCAACGGCGAGCCGGTGCCCTTGCGCACCGAGCTGCGCAGCGGCGACGTGGTCGAGATCGTCGGTGCACCGAACGCGCGGCCCAATCCGGCGTGGCTGAACTTCGTTTCGACCGGCCGAGCGCGCTCGAAGATCCGGCACTACCTGAAGAACATGGAGCAGGAGGAGTCGCGCGACCTCGGCCGCAAGATGCTGGCCCAGGCGATGCGCTCCGAAGGGCTCGCCCTGCCCGGCGACGATTCGCCATCGGCCGGCGTCTGGCAGCACCTGATCCGCTGGAGCGGCAACAAGACGCGCGAAGACCTGTTCATCGACATCGGCCTCGGCCGCAAGATCGCTACCATCGTCGCGACCCGGCTGGTGCGGCTGCTCGCCGAAGACGGAATCCGCCCCGACGCGCTGGCTTTGACCATGGGCCGCTACGCTGTCGACGACTCGGGCCCGGCGCAAGGCCTGGTCCTGATCGACGGCGGCGAAGGCGCCTCTGTCCTGCTCGCGACGTGTTGCCGGCCGATCCCGGGCGATGCGATCGTCGGCAACCTCGGCCGGGGTGAGGGCCTGACCGTGCACACCGCCGAATGCAGCGTCGGCAAGCGGCTGCTCCAGCGCGACAGCGAGCGCTGGATGGGTGTCGAGTGGGCCGAGCAGCCGACCCGCGCATTCGAGACCGCGGTCTTGCTGCTCGTGACCAACGGCAAGGGCGTGCTGGCGCAGGTCGCCTCGGCCGTGAGCCATGCCGAGGCCGACATCACGCACATCGACATGGGCAACGAGCCGGCCGCCGAAACGGCCGAGCTCAAGTTGCTGCTGAGCGTGCGCGACCGGCTGCACCTCGCCGAGGTCATGCGCACGCTGAAGCGGACGCCGGCGGTGTTGCGCGTCGCTCGGGTCAAACCCTGATCGCCTCGGCCGATCGACCGGCTGGCCGCCTCCTGGCATCCCTCTTGCGTTACCCGAGTCATGCGCGTCCTCGTCGTCTACGCCCACCCCGTCGAGACCAGCTACAACGCGGCCTTGCATCGCCAGGTGGTGGAAAGCCTGCGTCAGGCCGGCCACGAGGTCGACGATTGCGATCTCTACGCCGAAGACTTCAACCCCGTGCTGTCGCGTGCCGAGCGGCTCGGCTATCACGACGTGCCGGCCAACCAGACGCCGGTGCGAGGCTATGTCGATCGCCTGCTGCGCGCCGAGGCGCTGGTGCTGTGTTTTCCGACCTGGTGTTTCGGCCTGCCGGCGATGCTCAAGGGCTTCTTCGACCGCGTCTTCGTGCCCGGCGTGGCCTTCGACCTGAGCGACCCGAACCACGTCAAGCCTTCGCTCACGAACCTGAAGCACATCGCCGCGGTCGTTACCTACGGCCGGCCGCGCTGGGTCGCCTGGACGATGGGCGACCCACCGCGCAAGATCGTCACCCGCTATCTGCGCCGACTGAGCGGTGGCAAGGCACGCATCGACTACCACGCCTGCTATCACATGAACGTCGCGACACAGCCGCGGCTCGAGCGCTTCAAGCTGCGCGTCGGCGCGGCGATGGCGCGGCTGGCGTGAAGGAGATGGCATGTCGACCGAACCGATGAACACGCCCGGAATCGCCCAACCACTGGCCCGCTATTCCGCCTGGCGCCGCACTGGCGACTTCGTGTTCCTGTCCGGCGTGATCGCGGTCGACCCGGCGGCCTCGCGCATCGTCCGCGGCTACGCCGACATTCCCGCCGCCGCCGCCGACCTGATCGGTCGCAGTGGCGAGTTCTCGACCGACCTGCGCGAAGGCCCGATCCTGGCGCAGAGCTGGTACGTGCTCGACCGCATCCGCCAGACCATCGAGTCGGCGGGCGGCAAGATGTCCGACGTCTTCAAGCTGGTCCAGTACTTCCGCGACCTCGATCACTTCCCGCATTACAGCCGGGTGAGGAAGCTGTTCTTCCCCGGCGAGCCGCCGGCTTCCACCGTCGTGGAGGTCAGCGCGATGCTGCCGACGGCCGAGATCCTGATCGAGATCGAGGCGACGGCGTACCTGCCGCGCTGACCCGATCGTCACAACCCCACGCGAGGCCCTTCATGCTGCACGGCTATAACCCGCCCTCACGCTTTCTGCCCTACCTGAGCTGGACCGAGATCGCGTCCTTGCCCGACCGCGGAAATATCGTCATCGTCCTGCCCACCGGCGCGACCGAACAGCACGGACCACACCTGCCGTGCTTCGTCGATACGGTGATCTCGTCGGGTGTCGTGGGACACGCGCTCGCGAAGCTTCCCGCCAATGTGCCGGCCTACGCGATGGCGCCGATCACCTA
>JAYSMB010000158.1:0-6478 GCA_043725065.1 Burkholderiales bacterium | reverse complement strand
CCTGCAGGTCGCCGCGATGGATCGAGAGCTGCGGCACTTCGTAGCCCGCCCAGCGGCCCGCTGGCTCGGCGTAGACGAGCTGGCCGAAGCGGTTGAAGAAGGCCGCTTCGCGGGTGACCACCGCCACGCGTTCGAGCGCCGCGAGCACGCCGAGCGACTGCAACTCGGCGGTGGCATGCGGAAGCACGTTGATGCCGACCCCGAGCGGCAGGATCTCGGCGCTGGCTTCGTAGACGCGGCAGGCGATGCCGGCCTGGTGCAGGCACAGGGCCAGGGCCAGGCCGCCGATGCCGGCGCCGATCACGATGACCTCGTCGGGGTGCATGTCGGCAAGCGCGCTTACCTGGCCCTGAACAGCTCCCCGCATCGCGAGGTGCTGACCCGCCCCTGGTTGTCGTACATGACATCGGCCGAAGCGATCTTGCCGTTCTTCGCGGCGATGACGCGCAAAGTGCAAGTGCGGTCGTCGAGCGCGATGGAGCCCGCGGCCGTCGACGCGCCGATGGCGGACGTCCAGCTGAATTCGGTGGTTCCGTCGAGCAGTTCAGCGCGTTGGCGCCAGGCGCCGAACCGCTCGAAGAAATCGCCCGCCGACATGCCGATGACGCGCTTGTTGATGACGCCCTGCACCTCTTCGTCTTTCTTGAGGACGCCGCAGGCGGCAAGGGCGGCGAGCAACAGCAACGCGACGCCGGCGCGAACAAGAACAGGGTTGCGCTCGGGAATCAATTTCTCTCTCCAGGAAAACGGACGACCCAATGGTCGCACGCCTTCCGCCCGGCACCTCGAGCCGGGCCCTCGCGCAAGCCGTGAGGTCTGTGGCATCCTCCGCGGCGCCATGGCCGACCCTGCGACCCGCGCTCGAACGCCGCTTTCGCGTTACCACCAGAAACGCGACTTCAAGGTCACGCCCGAGCCGGCCGAGTCCGGCACAAAACGTCCCGGTAAGCGCGCCGGAGCCCTGTCCTTCGTGATCCAGAAGCACTGGGCGAGCCGACTGCACTACGACTTTCGGCTCGAGCTCGACGGCGTGCTGCTTAGCTGGGCGGTGCCCAAGGGCCCGTCGTACGACCCGTCGAAGATGCGGATGGCGATCCACGTCGAAGACCATCCGCTCTCGTATGCGTCGTTCGAGGGAACGATCCCGCCGAAGCAGTACGGCGCGGGCGCGGTCATCGTTTGGGACCACGGTACCTGGGAGCCGGTCGGCGATCCGCACGAAGGGATGCGGAAGGGCAAGTTGCTGTTCAGGCTGCATGGCGAAAAGCTCGCCGGCTCGTGGGAACTGGTGCGAATCGCCAAGCCGGGTGACAAGCAGGATCCGTGGATGCTGTTCAAGAAGCGCGACGAGTGGGCCCGGCCGCTGGCCGAGTACGACGTGATCGCGGCGCTGCCGGACAGTGTCGTTGCGAAGCCGCTCGGCCTGGTCGAGAAGCGCGAGCCGCGAGACGCGGCAACCCGTTCTGCAGTCGTCGCACCCGCTGCGCCGGGCCAGCCCGATCTTTCCAAAGGCGTCAAAGCGCCACTGCCCGCCAAGCTCGAGCCGCAGCTCGCGACGCTGGCCGCGGCGCCGCCCGCGGGCGAGTGGATCGTCGAGACCAAGTTCGACGGATACCGCCTGATGACGCGGATCGAGAACGGCAAGGCCAGACTGATCACACGCGGCGGTCACGACTGGACGAAGAAGCTCGCATCGCTGGCCACGGCGATCGAGTCGCTCGGCATCGCTTCGGCCTGGCTCGACGGCGAGATCGTCGTCATGAGCGATGCCGGCGTGCCGAATTTCAACGCCCTTCAGAACGCGATCGACTCGTCGAGCAGCGGCGAAATCGACTACTTCGTGTTCGACCTGCCGTTCTTCGACGGCCGCGATCTGCGCAAGCTCCCCTTGCTGTCGCGTCGCGCTGCGCTGCGCAAGATCATTGAAGCGAAACCGTCGGACCGCGTGCGCCTCAGCCAGAGCTTCGACGCGTCGCCGGCGCGGATGCTCGAAGCGGCGCGGCAGATGAACCTCGAAGGCATCATCCTCAAGCGCCCCGATGCGCCTTACGTGTCGGCGCGCACCGAGACTTGGCTGAAGCTGAAATGCCATGCCCGCCAGGAGTTCGTGATCTGCGGCTTCACCGATCGGGCCGGGTCGCGGGTCGAGGTCGGCAGCCTGCTGCTCGGCTACCACGACCAGAGCGAGCTCAAGTACGCGGGCAACGTCGGCAGCGGCTGGAACGCGAAGCTCGGCAAGGACTTGCACGCCCGCCTCGTCAAGCTCGAGGTCGACGAACCGCTGTTCGACGCCGAGTCGCTCAAGCCCGGGCGCTGGTCGCGGCGCGCCGCCGGCACCGAACGATGGGTGAAGCCCCAGCTCGTCGCCGAGGTCTCGTTTGCCGAATGGACGCCCGACGGCCATGTTCGCCATGCCGTGTTCCAGGGGCTTCGCATCGACATGTCTGCGAAGTCGGTGACGCGCGAAGTCGCGCGCACGACGATCAATGCCGCCAGCCTGCCCGTCGCGAAGCCGGCGAGCAGCCTCAAGATCACGAATCCCGAGCGAGTCATCGATCCATCGACCGGCCTTACGAAGATGGCCCTCGTGCGTTACTACGAGAGCATCGCCGAGCGGATCCTGCCGCACCTGTTGGATCGACCGGTCTCGCTGGTGCGCGCGCCCGACGGCATCGCCGGCGAGTTGTTCTTCCAGAAGCACCCCGAAACGCGCATGCCCGGTCTGCGCGAGTTCGACGCCTCCCTGTGGCCCGGCCACGCGGCGCTGCTCGGCGTCGACAGCGCCGAGGCCTTGCTGGCCGCGGCGCAGATGAACACGATCGAGTTCCACACCTGGAACTCGACGAGCAAGCACATCGACCAGCCTGATCGCGTCGTGTTCGACCTCGACCCGGGCGAAGGCGTCTCATGGGCGCACGTGCAGGAAGCGGCCTTGCTCGTGCACACCTTGCTCTCGGAGCTGAAGCTCGAAAGCTGGCTGAAGACGAGCGGCGGCAAGGGCCTGCACGTCGTCGTGCCGATCGCGCCCAAGCTGGGCTACGAGATCGTGAAAGGCTTCTCGCAAAAAGTCGTGCAGCACCTGGCCGCGACGATTCCCCAGCGCTTCGTGGCCAAGAGCGGCGGCGCGAATCGCGTCGGCCGTATCTACGTCGACTACCTGCGCAACGGCCACACCCAGACCACCGCCGCGGCGTTCTCGGCCCGCTCTCGGCCGGGGCTCGGCGTCTCGATGCCGGTAGCGTGGGAGCAGCTGATGGCGCTCAAGAGCGCTGCGCAATGGAGCATCGCGACGGCCCGCGAATACCTCAGCTTCGAGCCGGTAGACCCGTGGGCCGGCTACTGGAAATCGAAGCAGACCCTCGCCGCGGCCATGAAGACGCTCGGCCGGTGAACCGCCGCGGGTTCGGCGTGAACATGGCCCGCAAACCCGCTGCGCTTTCGCAACGGTCGGGGTGACAAGGCACGGCTCTTGCCCGTATGCTGCGCGTCCGCCATGCAGGGGCCCGTGGGCCGCGTGGCGACAAAGGAGTTCGTATGGCCGCGCGTTCGATCGCTTCGCTGTCTCTTTCTTTCGGCCTCGTGTCGATCCCGGTCAAGCTGTACTCCGCCACCGAAAGCTCGGCCGCGGTGCGCTTCAACATGCTGGCCCAGGATGGCTCGCGACTCAAGCAGCAATACGTCTCGGAGAAAGACCAGAAAGTCGTCGAGCGTGCCGACATGGTCAAGGGCTACGAGTTCGAGAAGGACCGCTTCGTCATCTTCTCGCCCGACGAGCTCAAGGCCGTGCAGGAAAGCCCGAGCCACACGGTCGACATCGTCGCCTTCATTCCCGACAAGGCGATCGACCCGATCTTCTACGACAAGGCCTACTTCCTCGCCCCCGACAAGCGCGGCGCCAAGCCCTACAACCTGCTGACGGAAGCGATGCGCCAGAGCCATCGCTGCGCCCTTGCCAAGTGGGCCTGGAAGGGAAAGCAATACGTCGTGCAGGTGCGCCCGGCCGAAGACGGCCTGGTGCTGCAGCAGCTTCTCTATGCCGAGGAAGTGCGCTCGCTCAAGGAGCTCGACATCGAGAAGGTGACGATCTCCGACGCCGAGCTCAAGCTCGCGATGCAGCTCATCGACCAGATCTCGCAGGACACCTACGACCCGACCATGTTCGAGGACGAGGAGAAGAAGCGCATCCTCGCCGCCATCGACGAGAAGATCGCCGGCAAGCAGGTCGTCGCTGCCGAGCCTGTGGAGTCGACAACCGGCGCGCAGGTGATCGACCTCATGGAAGCGCTGCGCGCAAGCCTGGGTGCGCGCGGCGGCGCCAAGGGCAAGGCGGCGACGCCGGCCAAGGCGGCCGCTGCCGAGCCCGCGCCTGCCGTCGAGGCGGTGAAGGAACGCAAGGGTGTCAAGCGCGCTCACAAGATCGAGGAAACCGCCGCTCCCGCCCGCGCCCGGGCGAAGAAGTGACGAAGAACGAACCGGCCCCGAACACCTACACGATCCGCGGCATCCAGGAGATGCTGGGCCTCGCGCGCGGGGTCATTTCCGGGCTCATCGATGCCGGCTTCGTGGCACCGGGCCGCGGCCCGCGCAACGAATACCGGTTCACCTTCCAGGACGTCGTGCTGCTGCGCACCGCCGTCGAGCTGCGGGGCGCGCGCATTGCGCCGCGCAAGATTCTGAGCGCACTGCGCCGCCTGAAGGCGACGCTGCCGGCCGAACTGCCGCTCACCGGCTTGCGCATCACCGCAGTCGGCAACGACGTGACCGTGCGCGATGGGCGTTCGCAATGGCAGGCCGAGTCGGGTCAGTTGGTGATGGATTTCGAGCTGGCGCCGGTGCGAGGTACCGTCACTCTCTTGCAGCGCAAACCGGCCGCGCCGCAAACGCAGCCGCAGCCGCAGGACGATGCCGCGACCGTGTTCGGCAAGGGCGAGGCGCTCGAACCAAGCGACATGGCGGGCGCCGAAGCGGCCTACCGCAAAGTGCTGGCACTCGATCCCGACCACACCGACGCGTACCTCAACCTCGGCGCGCTGCTGTGCGAATCGAAGCGCCGCGGCGAGGCCGTCGCGCTCTACGACGAAGCATTGCGCCGGTTTCCGAACCAGGCGCTGCTGCACTTCAATCGCGCCGTCGCGCTCGAAGACAAAGGACGGCTCGCCGACGCGCTCTCCGGCTACCACACCAGCCTGCTGCTCGACCCGGATCTGGCCGACGCCCACTACAACGCGGCCCGTTTGCACGAGCAGCTCGGTGACGCAAAAAAGGCGCTGCGCCACCTCAGCGCCTATCGGCGGCTGGAGCGCAGTCGCTGAGGTGAAACGCCGCCCCGCCGTCGTCGTGATGGGCGTGTCGGGCTCAGGCAAGTCGACCGTCGCTGCCGGTATCGCGAGCGCTCTCGGCCTGCACTTCATCGATGGCGACAGCCTGCATTCGGCCGCGAGCGTGGCGCTGATGCGGGCCGGTACACCCTTGCGCGACGACGACCGCTGGCCATGGCTCGATCGCATCGGCGCGCGCCTGAGCGACGCGGCGCAGTGGCCCGACGGCGTCGTGATCGCCTGCTCGGCGCTGAAGCGCGTCTACCGCGACCGCATCCGCAGCGCTGCGCCCGGAGTCCGCTTCGTGTTCCTCGACGGGCCAGGCGACCTCATCCGCGCGCGCATGGCGGGGCGGACCGGGCACTACATGCCGAGCACGCTGCTGGAGAGCCAGCTGCGAACACTCGAACCGCCCGACGCCGGCGAGACCGACGCGCAGCGTGTGAGCATCGAGCTGCCTGTGGATGCTGTGATCGACGCCGCCGTGCTCGCACTGGCGCATGAGGCATGATGAAGCTGCGCTATGAAGGAAGCCCCATGAAATACAAACCGCTCGGCCGCACCGGCCTGTTCGTCTCCGAACTCTGCCTCGGCACCATGACCTTCGGCGGCGGCGCCGAAGGTATGTGGTCGAAGATCGGCCAGCTCCAGCAGGATGAGTCCGAGCGCATCATCGGCAGCTCGATCGAGGCCGGCATCAACTTCATCGACACCGCCGATGTCTACGCCGGCGGACGCTCCGAAGAGATCACCGGCCAGGCGCTGAAGAACCTCAAGGTGCCGCGCGAAAACGTGGTCGTCGCGACCAAGGTCTTCGGCGAGACCGGGACAGCGCCGAATGCGCGCGGCGCGACGCGCAGCCACATCGTCGCCGGCCTGCGGGCGAGCCTCAAGCGGATGCAGCTCGATCACGTCGACCTTTACCAGATCCACGGCTTCGACCCGGCCACGCCGATCGAGGAGACGGTGCGCGCGCTCGACACGCTGGTGCAGCAGGGCCACGTGCGTTATGTCGGCGTCTCGAACTGGGCGGCCTGGCAGATCGCCAAGGCGCTCGGCATTGCCGAGCGGCTCGGCCTGTCGCGCTTCGAGAGCCTGCAGGCCTACTACACGATCGCCGGTCGCGACCTCGAGCGCGAGCTGATCCCGATGCTGCGGAG
>JAYSMB010000157.1:0-6421 GCA_043725065.1 Burkholderiales bacterium | reverse complement strand
TGTTGCTGACGACCACGCGATAGAGCGTGCCGCTCTGGTTCAGCGCGGTCGCGCCGGTGTTGTAGCTGGAGTTGGTGGCGCCGGCGATGGCGGTGAAGGTGATCCCGTCCGGGCTGCCGGCCCACTGGTACGACAAGGGCGCGGCGCCGCTGGCGCTGACACTGTAGGTGGCGGCACTGCCGACGACCACGCTCTGGTCGGCCGGTTGGGTCAGGACGATCGGAACACTTTCGGGCGGCGTGGAGGCACTGCCGCCGCAGGCGGCGAGCACGAGGCAGATGGCGGCCAGCGCCACGCGCTGGATCGCGGCGCGCAAGCCGAGGGAAGAGACCGGACGCTCGAGAATGTGGCTGGTCTTCATGTCGGCTCAATGGGCAGTTCCGCAAGGCGTCGCCGTTGCAGACGGCACTGCCCTTGTTTTCAATAGCGCATTCTGCGGTGAGCCCGGCCACTGTCGGTAACAATTCTCTCGGCTGAAACTTCAACCGGCACGGTTCTATGCACAGAGCACCTTCGCCAACCGCTTCGCGCCTCAGCGCCTCCGGCTGATGGTGGATCTACGCCAGCGACTGGTGACGCTGTGCGATGCCTGCTTGAACCGCATCGCCATTCCTCGCCCCTCGCGCAATGGCGATCCCTTCCGCACCCAAAGGAATCTCGACCGGCAACCTCCACTGCGGCGTCGAGCGTTCCGCGAGCTTGGCGTTGCCGTAGCTGAGCTTGACGATCGCCGAGCCGCTGCCGGGCCGGAGCGTGCGGATGCGCGCATCGCGCACCACGAGCTGAACCGTCTCGAATTTCGCCGTGAGGCCGAGCGAAAAGCGCAGCTCGGGAAGCGCCACGCCGCCGATCGTGCTGTGCAGCACCGGCGAATTGGTCGATCCAATCTCCACGTCGTGCAGCGTGACGATGGTGTCCTGCCCGGGAGGATGCGTGGCCGCGTCGGCGCAGTCGCGCACTTGCTTGAACGACAGCCACGCGTCGGCGAGCAGCTCGAACACGTCGGTCTCCAGCACCTCGTTGAGCTGCTTCGCGCCGGCCTCGGCGACAAAGCCCACCAGCGTGGGCGGCCCCGTGTCTTCGGGCTGCCGCTTCGCCCTTTCGGCGGCGCCGCGCTCGACGATCGCGCCGCTGAACTCGAACAGGGTGCGCAAGCTGACGCCGCTCATGTCGACTCCTCGTTGTGTTGCCTGGCCCAGGCGCGACCGGGTACGAGCTCGGCGCGCAGCCCGATCTCCGGAACCTGCGGCCCGCCGGCCCGCGCCTCGATCGGCCGAACGTTGAACTCCATCGCCGGGCTGAACCGCACGACATCGGCTTGTGGCGCATGACTCGGCGGCTTCCGCTGCCGCCACCTGTGGAGACCGGCACCGCCGACCAGGAGCAAAGTCGCAAATCCGGCCGCCCAGGCCCGCCACGGCGTCAAGGGCACCAGCGTCAGCGAGACCGTGCTGGCGCGCTTCACCCGTTCGCCGGCCCTCGGCAGGGAAGCATCGACGATCATCGTGCCGGGCTCGTCGCCTTTCGGCGTGGCGGCGTTCAGGTCGCCGGTGCGCTGCAACGCGGCGCGCGCGTCGGCGAGCGTCATGCCGTGCATCGACGGCACCGTCACGATCGAGCCGTCGGACACGCCGAGCGTCACGTGCGAGCGCGCGGCGGCGCGTGTGTCGGCGGCCGGCGACTGCTTGAGCACCTCGCCCTCGGCGCGCTCACTCGCGATCCTTTCCGCGTCGACGACGAACGATCGCAAGGAGGCCTGCGCGTCGCCGAGCTGGCGGCCGACGACGTCCGGCACCTTCAGCCCCGCCGACACGTGCAGCGTCACCACGCTCCCTCGCCGGAGCTCGGTCCTCGCCGACGGCTGTTGCGTCGTGACCGTGCCGAGCGGCGCGCTCGACGTGTCCTCGACTGTGGCGACACGAAGGTCAGCCTGATCGAGCAGTTCCTGCGCCTTCGCCAGCGAGTGCGCGACGAGATCGGGCACCTCGACGAGCGACCCGTCCGATACCGTCAGCGCGACCTCGCTACCGGGCCTGGCCTGGATGCCGCCCGGGGGGAGCTGCGCAAGCACTTCACCAGCCGGCCGCACGCTCTCCTTTCGCCTTGTGTTCACGGTAAAGAGGGACAGGTTCGGACTGGCTTCTCCCAGGTTGCGGCCAACCACGTCGGGCACCGGAATCGTCGTTGCCAGCGCGATCGCCACCTGCACGACGCTGCCGCGCGCCACGTCGGCGTTGGCTTCGGGACGCTGGTCGTAGACGCGGCCCACCGCGGCGGCGTCCGACGGCCGCTCGCGCGCATCCATGCGCAGGCTCGATGCTTGCAGGCGCTGCGCCGCCACATCGCGCGTCAGCCCGCGCAACGGCGGCACGCGCACCAGCGAGCCGTCGGACAGAACGAAGCTCGCCCAGCACAGATTGCCGTCGAGCTGTTCGGCCGACTGGGCGATGACGACGCCGGCGGGCGCGCTCGACGGCGATCGTTTCATCACACGCGGGCGAAAGTCTCTGGGCAGCGCCGGGACGGCCCGCGCATAGGTCATCTGCCTGGCCGCGAAATCGGGCAGCGGCCCGCACTGGAAGGAGGGACGCGTGCCTTTGGGATTCGCGGCGGCGGCCGCCGCGGCGGCTCTTACCGCGGCGTCCGGCGTCAGGACGCGCGCCTTCTTCTCGGCGGCCGCCGCGCCGTCGTCCACACACGCGCCCGACTGTCGCGCCGAAGCCTGTTCCGCTTGCGGCAGCCGGCTGCACGGAACGGGCTGCGCGAGCGTGCCGAGCGGGATCGTCAGCGCCGCAAGGCACAGGGCGCGGCGTACCTGGCGCCGGCATCGCTCGAAAGAGCCCATCGACAGCCCTCCTGTCGAAGGCAGTCTACGGCGCTTGCCTTACATCAGCCCATGCGCGCCTCGGCGATGCATTCGAGCAGCACCTTCTGGTCGCCGACTTGATTGGCGAGCAACAGCACGAGCCGCGCGTCGAGGTCGTTGCTCTCGGCGTCGCTCAGCCCTTCGTGCGCCGCGACCCATGCCGCGTAGAAGCCGTCGGGATCGGGAATGTTGGCGGCGGTCTTCATCGCGGGCGGGGTCGTCACGCGGTCTCCACCGGCAGGCTGGCGCGCGCGTCGAGGCCGAGCGCCGAACGCATCGCCGCTTGCACCGCTTGCGGCGTCGTTTTGGGCAGCGTCGCGGCGACGTAGGCATCGGGGCGAACGATGACGACGGTGCCGGCCGCGGCGCCCAGGTGCACGGCCAGCGGACTCTTCGGGTCGACGGCGCGAAAGTCGATCGGCAGCAGCGCCGCCTCTTCGTCGAGCCGCACCAGCGTCGCCGCGTCGGCGCCGATGGCCAGGCCGAGAAAGCGCGTCTCGCCGGGCCGAAAGCAGTGCATCAGCGTCGTGCCGTCGAAGGCGACGTTCTGGACCGGACGCGCACCGTCCTTCGCCCACGGCGAAGGCGGATAGACGTTGGCCTGCGCCATGCGGCCGGTGTTGGTCAGGCGTCGCGCGAACTCGTGGCGACGCGCCAGTGTGCAAACGGCGCGCCGGATGCGATGTTCAGCCGCGCTGCGCGGCGCCAGAAAACGCGAGGTGCGCTTGGTCACGGTCAGGTTCTCGGCCGCGGCTGCGTAGCGCTCGTGGTGATAGCTGTCGATCAGTCCTTCGCCGGCCTCGCCTTCAAGCACCAGCGCGAGCTTCCAGCCGAGGTTGCCCGCGTCCTGAATGCCGTTGTTGCCGCCGCGTGCGCCGAACGGCGAGACGACATGCGCGCAGTCGCCGATGAAGATCATGCGGCCGACCCGAAAGGTCTCGAGCAGGTGATCGCGGTACTGGTACGGGCCGATCCAGACGAACTCGAACTCGACTCCCGGGCCGAGCTGCTCGCGCAGGCGCGCACCGGCGACCTCGGGCTTGGCGATCGTCTCGGGGTCGCAGTCTTCGGCCATCTGGTAGTCGAGCCGCCACACGTCGTCGGCCATCAGGTGCCGCCAGACGGCGCGCGCTTCGTTGAAAGGCGCGTCGACCCAGGTCCAGCGCTCCGCCGGCAAGGGCGTCTCGAACTTGACGTCGCTGATGCACCACTGGTCGGTGCTGCGCGAAGCGTTGACCTCGAGACCCATGGCGTTGCGGATGCGGCTGTTGGCGCCGGTCGCGTCGATGAACCATTCGGCTTCGAGCGAGTAGCTGCCGGCCGGCGTCTCGATCTCGACGACGATCGCGTCGGCCTCGTCTTCGACCGTCAGCACCTTGCTCTTCCAGCGCAGGTCGGTGCCGCCGAGATCGACGATGCGATCGACCAGAAACCACTCGAGATAGAACTGCTGCAGGTTGATGAACGGCGGCTGCTCGGACAAGCTCTCGTCCCTGAGGTTGAAGGAATAGAGCTCGTCGCCGCCCGAGAAAGTGCGGCCCACCGACCAGGTGATGCCCTTGGCGCGGATCCGTTCGTAGATGCCGAGCCGCTCGAAGATCTCGAGGCTCTTTTGCGCATAGCAGATGCCGCGCGAAGAAGCGCCCTTGACACCGACCGTGTCGTCTTCGTCGAGCACGACGGCGCGGATGCCGCGCAAGGCCAGATCGCACGCGAGCGTGAGTCCGGCCAGGCCGCCACCGGCGATGACGACCGGGTAGCGGATGCGCTCGCCGGCACCCAGATCGGGCGGCGCGACGAAGGGCCACCGCGGCAGCTCGTAGGCGGGGGCGAACTTCCAGGTTTCGGGGCTTGCCATGGCCGGACGTTATAGCGCGTCGGCGGGGCGGGCAGGCCGCCGCGACTCAGGCATCCATCGCGCCGAAGTTCGAGACGTTGGCGGCGGCGTCGCGTCTTGCCGCGTCGGCCTCTTCGAGCCGCGCGCGCTTCTCGATCGTCCATGACTCAACGGCCGCATGCGCTTCGCTCGCGTGCGCCGCCATGGTTTCGGCACTCGCCGTCGGCACCGTCAGCTCGAGGCGAATGCCGTTCGGGTCGAAGAAGTAGATCGACTCGATGATGTGGTGGTCGGTGATGCCGAGCACTTCGACGCCGGCGGCCTCGAGCCGCGTCTTCGCGGCGCGCAAGGCCTCGATCGAATCGACACGCAGCGCGATGTGGTTGACCCACGTGGGCGTGTTCGGCGAGGGCTCGGCCGCGACGTTGTCGCCGAGATCGAAGAAGGCGAGATGCGAGCCGTCGGCCATGCGAAAGAAGATGTGCACATACGGACAATGCTCGCCCGTGCTCGGCACGACGTCGGAGCGGATCACATGCACCAGCGGCAGGCCGAGGATGTCTTCGTAGAACGCGCGCGTCTCCTCGCAGTCGCGGCAGCGGTAGGCGTAGTGGTGGAGACCGCGAATGGGAACGAATGAGCGGGCCATGCGAGCGAATTCAATCAAGGCAACCGAATCCAAGCGGAATCTACTCTCCTGCCGATCGCCTCGATGCGCGCCGCTGCTGGGCTGGAGTCCTTCCCGAAGCAACAGCCGCGAGGAGCGCGACCGACAGCTCGGCGATCGCGATGATCGCGCGGGACGTGTCTTCGTGACCAGCGTCTCCCGCGGCTGCTTGGCCAGCAGCCTGGCCAAAGCAAGCGTCGCGTTCTCGAATACATCTCGAACTTCCTCGGGCTTGCTCATCAGCACCTCGAACGTCGGATCGGCGAACTTGCGGTCGGCGGTGATGGCCGAGGCCTTGCCTTCCCTGGCGTCGACGGAGACAGTAAGACCACCGCGTTCTGGTCTCGAGCATGAGCTGCACCAGCATATCCCGGCAGGTGCGAACGGAGAGCGCTCGACGTATACACAGGCCGCTCCGTTGCTCAGAATCCCCCATCCCACAGGAGAGTTGATATGGATCTCGGACTCAAAGGAATGCGCACCGTCGTCACCGGCGGCAGCAAAGGCATCGGCCGTGCCGTCGCCGACGGCTTCGCCGCCGAAGGCGCCAGCGTCTCGATCTGCGCTCGCAACGCCGACGAGGTGGCCGCGACCATCGCGGCGCTCAGGGCCAAGGGCGTCCCCGCCTACGGCCGCGCCCTCGACGTCGCAGACGGCCCCGCCCTCACCGCCTGGGTCACGGCCGCCGCCGGCGAGCTCGGCGGCATCGACGCCCTGGTGTGCAACGTCAGCGCGCTCGCCGTCGGCGACAGCGCCGAGACCTGGGAGAAATCGTTTCGTACCGACATGATGCACACGGTCAACGCGGTGGCCGCGGCGCTGCCGTTTCTCGAGAAATCGGCCCACGCCTCGATCGTGCTGATCTCGAGCGTCTCGGGCTTCGAGGTCGACTTCGCGGCCGGCTCCTACGGCGCGATGAAGGCGGCGCTGATCCATTACGCCAAGGGCCTGAGCCGACAGCTCGTGGGCAAGGGCATCCGCGTCAACTGCGTGTCGCCGGGCAACACCTACTTCGACGGCGGCATCTGGCAGAACATCGAAAAAGGCATGC
>JAYSMB010000156.1:0-4663 GCA_043725065.1 Burkholderiales bacterium | reverse complement strand
CTTCCTGCGTCAGGTAGCGGCGCAGCAGGTCGCGAATGCGGGCATCATCATCGACGACGACGATCCGGTCCGGGCGGGGGTTGGCGGTCGTGTTCATCGCTTCCTTATTTGTAACAATCGCGATTCTGCGCGGCTTTGCAGGCGCTTCGCGGCAGCGCTGACGATCGGTTACAACCCCGAACCGAGCCACATTTCACGAGCTTCGCATGGCGATGAACTTTTCCTCCCCGATAGCGGCCGTGTTCGCGGCGCTGGCCTTGATCGCATCTCCCGCCGCACTTGCCGACACGGCGCCGCCGCAAGGTGTGCTCAGCCTGACCGCGAGCGCCAGCGTCGAAGTGACCAAGGACCTGTTGAGCGTGACCTTCTCGACGACGAAGGACGGGACCGATGCCAACGCGGTGCAGGCGCAGTTGAAGCAGGCGCTCGACGCCGCCCTTGGCGAGGCGAAGAAAGCGGCGCGGCCCGGCCAGGTCGATGTGCAGACCGGCGGCTTTTCGCTCTATCCGCGCTACGCCGCCAAGGGCGGCATCAGCGGTTGGCAAGGCACGGCCCAGGTCATCGTCGAAGGGCGCGACATGGCGGCGATCGGCCAGCTCAGCGCCCGTATCGCGACGATGACGATCGCGAGCGTCGATTTCCGGCTCTCGAAAGAAGCCAGCCAGAAGGTCGAAGGCGACGTGGCCGGCGAGGCGATCGCGCGCTATCGCGGCAAGGCGGCGGAATACGCGAAGCAGTTCGGCTATGCCGGGTACTCGATTCGTGAAGTGAACGTCGCGACCGGCGACGCGCAGCAGACGCCGTACCCGAGGGCGCGCATGACCGCGATGTCCCCGGCCACCGCAAGCGAACCGCTTTCGGTCGAGCCGGGCAAGGCGCTGGTCACCGCGACGGTGAACGGCACCGTGCAGATGAAATGACGGCGGCGATGAATGCGTCGATCGAGCCTCGCCTGGATCGCGTTCAGTGCTTGCATTCGCGCGGCCTGCACCGCATGGCGTATTGGGAGTGGGGCAACCCGGCTTCGAAGCGCGTGCTCGTCTGCGTTCATGGCCTGCTGCGCCAGGGTCGCGACTTCGACACGCTGGCGCGCGCGATGCAGGGCGAGTTTCGGATCGTCTGTCCGGATGTCGTGGGCCGCGGCGAGTCGGATCGGCTCGTCGACCCGTCCGGCTACGACTTTCCCGGCTACGTCGCCGACATGGTGACGCTGCTCGCGCGCCTCGATGCCGAATCCGTCGCCTGGGTCGGCACCTCGATGGGCGGCCTGATCGGCATGATGCTCGCGTCCTTGCCCGGGTCGCCGATCGAGCGCCTGGTGCTCAACGACATCGGCCCGACGATCGACGCGGCGGGCATCGCCCGGATCGCGACCTACATCGGCGCACCCATCACCTGGGCGAGCGAAGACGAAGCGGCCGACTACCTGCTCGCGATCTCACGCGGCTTCGGCCCGCATTCGCGCGACCAGTGGCTGGCATTGACGCGGCCGATGCTGCGCCGCGACGGCGAGCGCTACAAGCTGCACTACGACCCGGCGATCGCCGTGCCCATGCACGCCATCACGTCCGAGGCCGCTGCCCTGGGTCAGGCTGCGATCTGGACGGCCTACGACGCGATCCTCTGCCCGACCTTGTTGCTCCGTGGCGCCGACTCCGACATCCTTTCCAGCGCCACGGCAAAAGCGATGTCCGAGCGGGGCCCGAACGCGCGGCTGCACGAGTTCGCCGGCGTCGGCCATGCGCCGACGTTGCTGGCGCCGGACCAGGTCGACGTGGTGAGGGAGTTCCTGCGAGGGCCTGCCAGCGCCGCGGAAGGGCTTGCGTGACTCGGCAAACAGGCTCCCGCAAGGCGCAAAGCGCAGCCGTAGCGCTGTCTACGGCGAGCATTTGCAACGCGGCGGGTGCCTGTTTGCCGAGATCACCCGCGGGGCCGGTGCGCCGCAGGTCGCAGGGCGGCGTTCCGCACTCGTTGTGTGCCGAGGGCGCACCGCCTCGCGCGCGCTTTGCCCTGCGGCCTGCGGCGCACCGGCGCGAGCCCTTCCGCGGCGCTGGCAGGCCCTAGCCATGAAGACCCAGGCGGCGAGCCGTGCCGAGGCTGCCGCACCGATCGTCCGACTCCTCGATGCGCCGGACGACAGCGGTGCCGCGGCTGACGGCAAGAGCGGGACCAGCTCACGCGAGTCCGATGCCGACCCCGTCGCGCGTGCCCGCGATTTCGCGGCGCCGCTTCTCGCCGGCCGCACGCTGCCGACCGGCGAGGGCGTCCTCGCACACGCCGACGGCGAGGCCGCGATCCTCGCCGAGATCGGCGCGGCGCCGGAACTGCGCGCTGCCGTCTTTCTCGTCCACGCCGCCGATCAGCTCGGCAAGCCCGACGAAGTGCTCGCGCCATTGTTCGGCGCCTCGCAGGCGACGCTCGTCGCTCATGCGCGAAAGCTCGGCGATCTGCAGCGCGCGGCGCAGGGCGCACGCGTCGACGCGGCCAACAAGGCACAGCAGATCGAGCGCGTCCGCAAGATGCTGCTCGCCTTCTCGCGCGACCTGCGCGTCGTGCTGCTGCGCCTGGCCTCGCGCCTGCAGACGCTGCGCTTCTTCGCGGCCAGCAAGCGGCCGGGTGCGCAGGAGCTGGCCGCCGAGGCGATGCAGGTGTTCGCGCCGCTCGCCAACCGGCTCGGCATCTGGCAGATCAAGTGGGAGCTCGAGGACCTGGCGTTCCGCTTCCTCGACCCGGACAGCTATCACACGATCGCACGTCGCCTCGACGAGCGCCGCGCCGACCGCGAGCTGCGGGTCGAGCGCTTGCGCGAGGAGCTTGGCGCCGACCTCGCAGCGCATGGCCTGGTCGCGCAAGTGCGGGGCCGGCCGAAGCACCTGTACAGCATCTGGAAGAAGATGAAGCGCAAGGGCGTCGGCTTCGAGGGAGTGATGGATGTGCTGGCGTTGCGCGTCGTGGTTTCCGACGTCGCCGGTTGCTATGCCGTGCTCGGCCGCGTCCACGAGCGCTACCAGGCGATCGCCGGCGAGCTCGACGACTACATCGCCCGGCCCAAGCCGAACGGCTATCGCTCGCTGCACACTGTCGTGCGGGGTGACGATGGACGTGCGGTCGAGATCCAGATCCGCACGCCGGAGATGCACGAGCACGCCGAGTACGGCGTCTCGGCGCATTGGGCCTACAAGGAGGCCGACTTGGCGACGAAGCAACGCGCCGGTGCGAGCGGGCGCTTCGAGGCCGATGTGGCCGAAGCGCGGCTGGTCGTGCTGCGCCAGTTGCTCGCGTGGCAGCGCGACCTCGCCAGCGACGACGCTGGGGCCGTCGACGGAGCGACAGCGGGCGCGGGCAGAGCGGTCTTCGACGACCGCATCTACGTCTTCACGCCGCAGGCCGCCGTCGTCGAGCTCACCGCCGGCGCGACGCCGATCGACTTTGCGTACGCCGTGCACACCGACCTCGGCCACCGCTGCCGCGGCGCCAAGGTCGACGGCGCGATCGTTCCGCTGAGCACGCCTCTGCGGAGCGGGCAGACCGTCGACATCACGGTGGCAAAGACCGGAGGGCCTTCGCTCGACTGGCTGAACCCCGAGCTGGGCTTTCTGCAAAGCGCGCGATCGAAGGCGAAGGTACGCGCATGGTTCAACGCGCTCGCCACCGACGCGACGATCGCGCGCGGCCGCGAGGCGGTGGAAAAGGTGCTGCAGCGCGAAGGCAAGACCGTGCTCAAGCTCGAAGACCTGGCGACGCAGCTCGGTTTTCGCAGCGCCGAGGCGCTGTTCGAGGTCGTAGGCAAGGACGAGTTGTCGCTGCGCAGCATCGAGGCGCTGTTGCGGCCGCCCGCCGAGCCGAAGGCGGGCGACGACGACGTTCACTTCAGCCGCTCGAGGGCTGGTGCGACACCCGGCGGCGTTCTGGTCGTTGGCGTCGAGTCCTTGCTGACCAGCCTGGCGCGCTGCTGCCGGCCAGCGCCGCCGGATGCCATCGCCGGCTATGTGACGCGCGGCAAAGGCGTGGCCGTGCATCGAACCGGTTGCAGCAACCTGCGCGAACTTATCTCACGTTCGCCCGAGCGCGTGATACCGGTCGCGTGGGGCGCGGCCGACGCCTCGCGGCCCGCGCTCTATCCGGTCGACGTGCAGGTCGAGGCCTCGGATCGCCAGGGTCTGTTGCGCGACGTCTCGGAGGTGTTCTCGAAGGAGAAGACCAACGTCACCGGCGTCAAGTCGAGCTCGGTGCGCGATGCGAGCGGCGGCACGGCTTTCATGACCTTCACGGTCGAAGTCGCCGACGCGGCACGGCTCGCGGCGACATTGGCGCAGGTCCGCCGCGTCGCCGGGGTGCGCACGGCGCGACGCAAGTAGACAGGGCTATTTGACGGGGATCGGCGTCGCGCGGTCGACCGGGACGGCAGTGACGCTGTTCTTCGGCGAGCCATCGATGAGCCGGTCGGAATACGTCAGGTACACGAGCGTGTTTCGCTTCTTGTCGACCATGCGCACGACACGCAGTTTCTTGAAGATGAGCGAGATGCGCTCGCTGAACATCTCTTCGCGCTGATCGAGCGGCTTGGTGCCGAACGAGATGGGCCCCACCTGGCGGCAGGCGATCGACGCTTCGGCCTTGTCTTCCGCCACGCCCAACGCGCCCTTGATGCCGCCGGTCTTGG
>JAYSMB010000155.1:0-1601 GCA_043725065.1 Burkholderiales bacterium | reverse complement strand
TTGAGGGCAGGTGTCGCTCGATCAAAGTTGCGGCATGGCGCTCAGCGCCATCACCCGGGGCGCAACGCTGTACAGCTCGATCTCGACACGCCGGTTCAGAGCGCGGCCGGTGGGGCTGCCGTTGTCGGCCGTGTTGTCGCCCACCGGCTGATAGGTCGTGCGGATGCGGGAAGGGTCGACGCCGGCCTGAACGAGATAGGCGCGAACAGCCGCCGCACGAGCGCGTGCGATCCGACTTTCTGCAGTCGTTTCGACGTCGCCGTCGGTCCGGCCACGCATCAGGATCAATGCCGCCCTGCGGGCTTGCTCGACAAGCGAAGCCGCACCGGCCTCGGGCACATTGACCTCAGCGCTTCCGAACGAGAAGAGCACCGTGTAGATGGCATTCCCCTGCGCTCGCGGCGCCGCCGACCGAGCCGCGAGTGTCTGCTGCAGCAACGTCAGGCGGTTCGCCGATACGTATGCACTTTCGGCCTGGTGGGTCGCTTCGCTCGCCACGATGCGCGTGTTCTGCAGCTCGCCCTTGCAGACCTGGAGCTCGATCGCCGCGGCCGCGTTCGCGGGCCGCTTCAGGGAGGGATCGACGCTCGGAGGTTTGGGCGTCGAAGTGCACGAGCTCAACGCCAGCAGGGCAGGGAGGATGAACGAAACGGCTCGCATGCTTTTCCCCTTCGTTACTCGCCTAGGCTTCGACAGCCTGCTCGACCGACTCGATGTCGGTCTGGTCGCCACTGGCCGGCTCGATCGCGCCTCCTCCGGCACCTCGCACGAGGGTTTCCGCCAGGAACCCCTCGGCGAACGCCTCGGCCGCTTCCGGGCCGGACCAGCCATGAAGATCGGGTAGTCCGTCGATGTTGTGGGCCAGTCGGTCGACATCTATCTCCTGCCCGGCGGCCAGCTCGTCGTCGACGTAGCGCCAGCGCTGCTGCGTCTTCGCGAAGTGCAGATCCATGTCCATGCGCGGCACCGCGGGCGCCGCGCGCAGGCGCTCCACGAACGCCTTGTCCCGGTGGTAGCGGATCTTTTCGCCAAGGATCGGCTTGCAGTTCTCGAAGATCACCACCAGCCGCTCGGAACCGAGCTCCTTGAACTCCTGCGCCAACAGAAGGGCGCGACGCTGGTCGCTGTCCGTGTGGCTGACGCTGCTGTGCCCGTGCTGGCTGAAGGAACGGCTTCGGCCGCGGGACGTGGCACGCTCGGTGAAGTGGCCGAGCATCGCGCTGTACTCGTCGGCGTCACGCTGCTCGCGCGGTGCATAGAGGATTTGCAGGCCGTGGTTCGTCGCGAAGGTCCGGGCCTCCTTGTCGCCGTACACGGCATCGAGTTGCGACATGGCCTGGACCACCGTGAGCAGCCGCAGGTTGTAGCCGGCGAGGAATGCGGTCGCGGCCGATATCACGCCCACGCGCCCCATGGCCGTGAACTCGTCGTTCACGATCAGGCATTGCAGCTTGAGCGTCGCGTCCTGCTCGGGGAGCTGCTGCGTGTTCAGGCTCACGAGCTGCGAAAAGAACAGGTTGAGCAAGGGCCGGGCGTTGGCCAGCCGGTTGGGCGGCACCCGCACGTAGATCGACATGCGGCGCCGGCGCACGTCCTCGAGC
>JAYSMB010000154.1:0-3098 GCA_043725065.1 Burkholderiales bacterium | reverse complement strand
TCGTCGACCAGCGCTGGCTCGGCGGCATGATGACCAACTTCAAGACCGTCAAGGGCTCGCTCAAGCGCCTGAAGGAAATGAAGGCGCAGATCGAGGCTGGCACCGAGATCCGGATCAAGAAGGAGGCGCTGATGTTCCAGCGCGAGATGGCCAAGCTGGAGAAGGACATCGGCGGCATCCAGGACATGAATGCCCTGCCTGACGCGATGTTCGTGATCGACGTGGGCTTTCACAAGATCGCCGTCGCCGAGGCCAAGAAGCTCGGCATCCCGATCATCGGCATCGTCGATTCCAACCATTCACCGATCGGCATCGACTACGTGATCCCGGGCAACGACGACTCGTCGAAGGCGGTCGCGCTGTACGCCAAGGCGGTGGCCGACGCGGTGCTCGAAGGCAAGGCCAACGCTGCCAGCGATGTGGTGCAAGCCGCGGCCGAAGGCGACGAGTTCGTCGAAGTCGACGAAGCGGCGGCCTGATATCCAAGCCTCGGCCCGCCCGAGCGGCGAGCGGACCCAGGGGCTGTTTCAGCCCCTTTTTTCCAACCGAATCGAAGCCGGACGGCCCTTCACAGGGCCCGTCGGCAGCCAGGAGCAGGACGATGGCGGCAATCACCGCAAGCATGGTCGGCGCGCTGCGCGCCAAGACCGACGCGCCGATGATGGAATGCAAGAAGGCGCTCACCGAGGCCGACGGCGACATGGACAAGGCCGAAGAACTGCTGCGCGTCAAGCTCGGCAGCAAGGCCTCGAAGGCATCGTCGCGGATCGCCGCCGAAGGCGTGGTGGCCGCGTCGATCGAGGGCACGACAGGTGCGCTGGTCGAGGTCAATTGCGAGACCGACTTCGTGACCAAGAACGACTCCTTCCTGGCCTTCGCCAACGCTCTTGCCGAGTTGGTGGCGAAAAGCGCGCCGGCCAACGTCGCGGCGCTCTTCGCCTCGCCGCTCAATCTGGGTGGCTTCGGTCCGACGGTGGAGGACGTGCGCAAGGGCCTGATCGGCAAGATCGGCGAGAACATGTCGATCCGTCGTTTCAAACGCTATGCCGACAGCGGCCCGATCGCCAGCTACCTCCATGGAACGCGGATTGGCGTGCTGGTCCAATACGAGGGCGACGAAACTGCGGCCAAGGACGTGGCGATGCACGTCGCGGCGATGAAGCCCAGGGCGCTCGCGACCGCCGATGTCGCCGAGTCGCTGATCGCCGCCGAGCGCTCGGTCGCCACGTTGCGCGCCGCCGAGGACGCCGAGAAGGCCAAAGCTGAAGGCAAGACGCAACAGACGCCGGAAATCGTCGCCCGGCGGATCGAGGGGTCGGTCGCGAAGTTCTTGAAAGAGGTGAGCCTGCACAACCAGGCCTTCGTCAAGAACGAGAAGCAGACGGTCGAGCAGATGCTCAAGGAAAAGGCAACCCGCGTCCATTCGTTCACGCTTTATGTGGTGGGCGAAGGAATCGAGAAGAAGACCGACGACTTCGCAGCCGAAGTGGCGGCGCAGGTTGCGGCAGCCAAGGGCGGTTGACCGGGGTAAAGGACGGCCGGGCAGCGCGACCAGCCGGATAGACTTCGCCGACAAGCACAACAACGAGGATCGACTCGATGGCAGCGTACAAGCGCATCCTGCTCAAGCTTTCCGGTGAAGCCTTGATGGGGGACGACGCCTACGGCATCAACCGGGCCACCATCGTGCGGATCGTCCGCGAAGTGCAGGAAGTGACGCAGCTCGGCTGCGAACTCGCGATCGTGATCGGCGGCGGCAACATCTTTCGCGGCGTCGCCGGCGGCTCGGTCGGCATGGATCGCGCGACCGCCGACTACATGGGCATGCTCGCGACCGTGATGAACGCGCTGGCGCTGGCCGACACGATGCGCCAGGAAGGGATCACGGCGCGTGTCATGTCGGCGATCGCGATCGAGCAGGTGGTCGAGCCCTACGTGCGGCCCAAGGCCTTGCAGTACCTGGAAGAAGGCAAGGTCGTGATCTTCGCGGCCGGCACCGGTAACCCGTTCTTCACGACCGATACCGCCGCGGCCTTGCGTGGCGCCGAGATCGGCGCGCAGATCGTTCTCAAGGCGACCAAGGTCGACGGCGTGTACAGCGCCGACCCGAACAAGGACCCGAGCGCGATCCGGTATTCGCGGATCAGCTTCGACGAAGCGATCATCAAGAATCTGCAGGTGCTCGACGCCACGGCGTTCGCACTCTGCCGCGATCAAAAGCTGCCGATCCGCGTCTTTTCGATCTTCAAATCGGGTGCGCTCAAGCGCGTGGTCGAGGGCGAGGACGAAGGCACGCTGGTTCACGTGTGAGGAAGCGCCAGAAATGACCATCGCCGACATCAGGAAGACCGCGGAGCAGAAGATGGCCCGCTCCATCGAGTCGTTCAAGGCCGAGCTGCAGAAGATCCGCACCGGCCGGGCGCATCCAGGCATCCTCGACCAGGTGCAGGTCGAGTACTACGGGTCGCACGTTCCGATCAGCCAGGTTGCCAATGTCACCTTGCTGGACGCGCGCACGATCAGCGTCCAGCCCTGGGAAAAAGGCATGGGCGCCAAGATCGAGAAGGCCATTCGGGAGTCCGACCTCGGCCTCAACCCGGCGGCGCAGGGCGACCTGTTGCGCGTGCCGATGCCGGCGCTCACCGAAGAGCGCCGCAAGGACCTGACCAAGGTCGTGCGCCACGCCGGCGAAGACGCCAAGATCGCGATCCGCAACCTGCGCCGCGACGCCAACGAGCACGCCAGGCGCATGGCCAAGGACAAGGAAATCACCGAGGACGAAGAGCGCCGTTCGCTCGACGACCTGCAAAAGCTCACCGATCGCACGATCGGCGAGGTCGATCGCCTCACCTCGGCGAAAGAAGCCGAGATCATGGCGGTCTGATGGGCGAGCGGCGTCTTGTCGTGACGCTCGCCGAGGGCCCTCGGTGATGGATCGCAGCGAGCTCCCCGCGGCCGTTCCGCGCCACGTGGCGATCGTCATGGACGGCAACGGCCGTTGGGCGAAATCGCGCTACATGCCGCGCTTCTTCGGCCACAAGCAGGGCGTCGATGCGCTGGTGCGCACCGTGCTCGCCTGTGCCGACCGCGGCGTCGAG
>JAYSMB010000153.1:0-3232 GCA_043725065.1 Burkholderiales bacterium | reverse complement strand
GTGCTCGACCATCAGCACCGTGATGCCGAGCTCGGCGCGCATGTCGTCGATCCAGAACGCCATGTCGTCGGTCTCCTCGACGTTCAGGCCCGACGACGGCTCGTCGAGGAGGATGAGCTTGGGCTCGGTGCACAAGGCACGCGCGAGCTCCACGACTTTCCTCACGCCGTACGGCAACCCGCCGACGAGCGACTCGCGGTGATGCTGCAGGTCGAGCAGGTCGATCACCCGCTCGACCGCCCCGCGCGCCGCGACCTCGGCAGCACGCACCCGGGGCGTGAAGAAGAGCTCGCTCCAGACACCGGTCGTGCGGTGCGTGTGCCGGCCGATCAGGAGGTTCTGCAGCACCGACGCGTTCTCGAACAGCTCGATGTTCTGGAAGGTTCGCGCGATGCCGAGCGCCGCGATCTCGTGCGCCGCCTTGCTGGCCAGGCGAACGCCCTCGAACTCGATCTCGCCGGTGGTCGGCGCATAGATCCGGCTGATGAGGTTGAAGACGGTCGTCTTGCCCGCGCCGTTCGGGCCGATCAGCGTGAACACCTCGCCGCGATTCACGTCGAAGCTGACGTCGTTGACGGCAAGCACGCCGCCGAAGCGGATGCCCAAATTTCTGGCCGAGAGGATCGGACCTTGCATCGAAGTGGTCATGCCGACCGCCGGGCCGCCCCAAGGCGGCACGCGCCCCCTCGGGGGGCAGCGCAGCGGCGAAGCCGCGAGCGTGGGGGCTTCATTTCAGCCGGTCCGATTTGAGAAAGCTCTTCTGCCGCTTGAACATCCCTTTGCGGTAGAACGGAAAGATCTGGAACCAGGTGCGAAGCTTGAGCCAGCGACCATAGATGCCGAGCGGTTCGAACAGCACGAAGGCGATCAGCACGAAACCATAGACCGCTCCCTGCAGGCCCGGCGCCTGGCCGATCGCGGGCGGCAGCACGTCCTTGGCGAGTGCGATGACCTGCGGCATCGTGATGTAAAAGATCGCGCCTAGAAATGCGCCGTGCACCGAGCCGACGCCGCCGACCACGATCATCAGCACCAGATTGATCGACTCGAGGATGTCGAACTGGTCGGGCGAGATGAACTTCAGCTTGTGCGCGTAGAGCGCGCCGCCAACGCCGGCCAGCGCCGCCGAGATCGCGAACGAGAGCGTCTTGTAGCGCGCGAGGTGGATGCCGAGGCTTTGCGCCGAGATCTCCGAATCTCGGATCGCGACAAAGGCACGACCGGTCGAGGAACGCAGCAGGTTGAGGATGGCCAGCGTCGCAAGTACCGCGACGACGAGGCAGACGAAGTAGAACGAGAGATCGGAGTCGGCGCTCCAGCCGAGCAGCCGCGGCGGCTTGACTTGCTTGCCGGCGTTGCCGCCGGTCACGCTTTCCCAGCGTGCAAACACTTCGACGACGATGAAGCTGAACGAGAGCGTGGCGATCGCGAGGTAGATGCCTTTGACGCGCAACGCCGGCAGCCCGACGACCACACCCACGCCTGCGGAGACGAGCCCCGCGGCGGCCATCGCCACCGGGAACGGCGCGCCGACGCCGACCAGCGCGGCCTCGGTGTACGCGCCGACGCCGAGGAAGGCCGCATGCCCGAGCGAGAACAAGCCGGTGAAGCCCGAGAGCAGCATCAGGCCGAGACCGACCACCGAGTAGATGAGGATGAAGGTGAGCTGCGCGAGCCAGTATTCCGAGACGATCCACGGCGCCGAGAGCAGCGCCAGCATGAGCAGGCCGTACCAGAAGACCTGCCCGCCATGCTTGGCAAGCCGGATGTCCTGCAGGTAGCTCGTCTTGAGATGAAGCGCATCAGACCTTCTTGCGCAACTTGTCGCCGAACAGGCCGTTCGGCCGAACCACGAGCATGATCAGCACCACGACGTACGGCGCGATGTCCTTGAATCCTTCAGGCAAATAAAAGCCCGAGAGCGATTCGACGACGCCGATCACCAGCCCGCCGACGATCGCCCCCGGCAAGCTGCCGAAGCCACCGACGACCGCGGCCGGAATCGCCTTCAAGCCGATGAAGCCCATGTTCGCGTAGACGAAGGTGATCGGCGCGAGCAGCAATCCCGCGACCGCCGCGACAGCCGCGGCCAACCCCCAGACCAGGCCGTTCAGGCGCTTGACCGGAATGCCCATGTAGTAGGCGGCAAGCTGGTTCTGCGACGAGGCCTGCATGGCGATGCCGACCCGCGTGTAGCGAAACATCGCGTAGAGCACCGCACTCAGGATCGCCGTCGCGGCGATCACGACCATCTGCTCGACGTTGAGGACGAGCCCGCCGACGTTCCAGGTCCGGTCCTTGTACGGGACGGCAAGCGTGTGCGTCTCCGTGCCGATGCCGGGAATCATCGTCACCAGGCCGCGCGCGGCGTAGCCGATGCCGATCGTCAGCATGACCAGCGTGAACGCCGGCTGGCCGAGGATCGGCCGGATGACGACGCGTTCCAGGGCGATGCCGAACACGCCCATCGCGAGCACGGTCGCCACGAACGCGAGCCAGAACGGAAAGCCGAGCAGCGTCATGAAGCCGTAGCCGGCGAACGCGCCGAGCATCATGAGCTCGCCGTGGGCAAAGCTCACGGTCTCGGTGGTCTTGTAGATCAGCACCAGACCCAGGGCGATCAGGCCGTAGATGCAGCCTTGCGCCGCGCCGCTGATGACGATTTGCACTGCCTGAAGCACGGGTCTCCTCGAGACTGCTGGGGAACCGCGTTTCGCGTTGCGGTCGCAACCGCTCGTCGGCTATTCTTGGCTTGCCGGGCAAGCAGTTGCGTTGTAGCGAAGATGCTCGCCGATCGCGAGCGTACAAACCCCAGAAGTGGCGCGCCCAACTCGCGCAGCAGCGAAGGAAATTGCCATGGCGACGATCCGCGTCGAGCGCGAGCAGCAGATCTGGACCCTGACGATCACGCGCCCCGAGGTGCGCAACGCCGTCGACGGACCCACCGCGCGCGCCCTCGCGGATGCGTTTCGCGAATTCGACGCCGACGCAGAAGCGCGGGTCGCGATCCTCACCGGCGCCGACGGCCACTTCTGTGCCGGCGCCGACCTGCGCACGGTCGCAAGCGGCTCCTCGCCCGGCGAACTCGGCGCGGCCGACCAGGGACTCACGCTCGCGCTCGACGACAACATGAGCCACGACGGCCCGATGGGTCCGACCCGCCTCGATCTGGCCAAGCCGGTGATCGCCGCGGTCGAGGGCTACGCCGTCGCCGGCGGCCTCGAGCTCGCGC
>JAYSMB010000152.1:0-3686 GCA_043725065.1 Burkholderiales bacterium | reverse complement strand
TCGCCAATCACCACCCGACGAGGACTCCATAGAGCACTTCCAGTTCGGGCACCGGATTCAGGAACTAGAAGAGCGCCTTCAGGCCCTGGATGGCGCCGCCAAGGACTCGCGAGCGCGTTGAACCCGGCCGGGCTCGGGCCGTCAGATCTCTTCGTAGAGCGGTAGTGTCAGGAACTCCTCGAACGCTTCCTGCGTGCTCATCTGGGTGAAGATGTCGGCGCCGCGATCGAACCTGCCGGTGAAGCCGCCGGCCTTGATCTTGGCCAGCTCTTGCGGAACGAGCTGCTTGACCAAATCCGCGGTCACCTTGCGGCCGTCGTCGAGCACGCCCTTGGGCGAGCGGATCCATTGCCAGACCTGGCTGCGGCTGATCTCGGCCGTGGCCGCGTCTTCCATCAGGTTGTGGATCGGCACGCAGCCGTTGCCGGCGAGCCAGGCGCCGAGGTAGTGGATGCCGACGTTGATGTTCATGCGCAGGCCGTCTTCGGTGATCGGCTTTTCGGGCTTGAAGTCGAGCAGGTCGGCGGCCTTGACCTCGACCTCGGGCTTCTGCTTGCCGAACTGGTTGGGCTTGTCGCCGAGCACGGTGACGAACTCCTTCATCGCCGACTCGACCAGCCCGGGATGCGCGACCCAGCCGCCGTCGTAGCCGTCTTCGGCGTCGCGCCGCTTGTCGGCAATGATCCCGGCCATCGCGACCTCGTTCTTCGCCGGGTCGTTCTTGATCGGGATCAGCGCGCTCATGCCACCGATCGCCGGCGCGCCACGCTTGTGGCAGGTCTTGAGCAGCAGCAGCGCATAGGCGCGCATGAAGGGCGCCGTCATCGTTACCTTGGCGCGGTCGGCAAGACAGAAGTCGCGATCGAGCTTGAACTTCTTGATGCAGCTGAAGATGTAGTCCCAGCGGCCGGCGTTCAGGCCGGCGCTGTGCTCACGCAACTCATAGAGAATCTCTTCCATCTCGAACGCGGCGAGGATGGTCTCGATCAGCACCGTCGCCTTGATCGTGCCCTGCGCCAGGCCGAGCTCGTTCTGCGCCATCACGAACGCGTCGTTCCACAAGCGCGCCTCGAGATGGCTTTCGATCTTGGGCAGATAGAAGTACGGGCCGGCACCGCGGGCGAGCAGTTCCTTCGCGTTGTGGAACAGGAACAGCGCAAAGTCGAACAGGCCGCCGTGCACGCGCTGGCCGTCGACGGTGACGTGTTTCTCGTCGAGATGCCAGCCGCGCGGGCGGACCTGAAGCGTCGCGATCTGGTCATTGAGGCGATAGGTCTTGGTCCCCGCCGGCGACGACTGCTCGAACGAAAGCGTGCGCCGAATCGCCTGGCCGATGTTGATCTGGCCCTGGATCTGGTTCGTCCACAGCGGCGAGTTGCTGTCCTCGAAGTCGGTCATGTACGAATCCGCCCCCGAGTTGAAGGCGTTGATGACCATCTTGGCGTCGACCGGCCCGGTGATCTCGACGCGGCGCCGCTGCAAGGCGGGCGGCACCGGCGCGATCTTCCAGTCGCTCTCGCGGATCGACTTCGTCTCGGCCAGGAAATCGGGGCGCTCGCCGGCGTCGAGCCGCTTCGCGCGCTCGGCGCGTGCTGCGAGGAGCTGCTGGCGGCGCGGCTCGAAAGCGCGATGCAGTTTGGCGACGAGTTCGAGCGCCGGCCCGGTGAGGATGGTCTCGAAGCCGGGCAGGATGGGTGCGTTGATGGCCACGCCGGGCGGCAGGGTGAGCGTCATGAGAGGGGAGTTCCGAAGCGAAGGCGGGAAGAACGAAAGCACGTCCGCAAGGCTCGTGCCGGTACGCGTCGGCGCGGCGCCGAGCTCGTCGAGCGGCAGGCCGAAGCGATTGATCCAGAGCGTGGTGTAGCCGAACCAGGTGGCGCCGATCGCGTCCCAGCAGTTGCTCGAGACGAACAGCAGCTCGCTCGCTTCGAGCTGAAGCGCCGCGGTGCCCAGGGCGTAAGTGGCGGGATCGGTCTTGAAGCGGCCGGTGCCTTCGACGCTCAGCACCGGATCGAGCAGCTCGGCGAAGCCGGCGTGGCGGACCACGGCCTCGAGCATGTCGGGGTCGCCGTTGCTGAGGATGCCGGCGCGAACGCCGCACCGTTTCAGCTCCTCGAGCACGGCCCGGTTCTCGGCGAACGGGTCGAGCCGGTCGTAGCAGCTCATGAGCTCGTCTTCGGCCGCGTCGTCGAGCGCGAGCTGAAGTCGCTTCGCCGCAAAACGCAAGCCGGCGCGGGTGCAGTCGCGAAAGCTGCGAATCCGCCCGCTCATCGAGCTGAGGCGGGTGTACTCGATCTGCTTGTCGCGCCAGAGGATGCCGAGCCGCTCGCCGAAGCCCGGGAAGAGTCGCTCGGCCGCGACGCCGACGCTGTAGACGTCGAACAGCGTGCCGTACGCGTCGAACAGGACGGCGCGAACGGTCATGGCCGGCGACGTCGCGGGCCGGAGATGGCTCAGGCCGAGAGGCAGCTCTTCATGAAGGCCTTGCGCTCGTCGCCCTTCTTGCCGGTGGCGTCGCCATTGCACTTCTTCATCTTTTGCTGCTGCGTCATCGGCGTGGCGGGCGTGGCGGGAGCGGCGGGCGCGGCGGGAGCGCCGGCAGCCGAGAGACAGGTCTTCATGTAGGCCTTTCGCTCGTCGCCCTTTTTGCCCACGGCCTGTTTGTTGCAGTCGCCCATCTTCGATTGCTGGGTCGTCATCGGTGCGCTGGCGGCCACGTTCGTCAGCATCGGCGCTTCCTTGTGCGAATTCGCGAACGCGGAAGTCGAGATGGCCATCGCCAGGGCGGCGGAAATATTGAGCAGTCGGTTCATGAAGAAATCTCCCGAGGGTTGAGTAGATATTTTGGCCCGCTCACAGCGAACAGGTCGGCGGCGAGATTGGATCATGCCGCGAGGGTCCCCGGCAAGGCGGAGCGACCGACCGCGTTGACCTGCAACTACAGGATGCGCCGCGGGTGCGCGAGCTGTTCGTGTGCCGAATGGAGACGCCGCACCAGGACCTTGATGAACGAATCGTGGAACAGGTGGCGGCAGTTCGGGCTGAGCTGCATCAGCGTTTCCGGGGTGAACGAGATCGTCGTCGCCGGCTCGGTGATGATCACGTCGGTACTGTGGCGCTTCAGCTCGGCGCTCGGCGCGAGATAGGCCATCTCGCCGACCGAGGTGCCGGCACCGAGCTGCGCGACCTTCTTGCCGTCGCGAAAAACTTCGACCTCGCCCTGCGCCATGATGTGAAAGCTGTTGCCTTCTTCGCCCTTGCGATACAGCGCATGGCCGAAATGGAAACGCTGCCACTTGGCACGGTGCACCACTTCCCAGAGCTCGACGTCGCCGAAGTTGGCAAAGAACTCAAGCGTGCGCAGCAAGGTGAAACGCTCCGAGTCGAGCACGCCCTGGAACTGACCGCGCGGCACCTGCTGCGTCGTGACGAGCGAAGAGAGTGCTTGCGCGAACTCGCCCCAGTCGCTGTAGCGATCGCCCGGCTTCTTGGCCAGCGCCTTCTGGATCACCGCGTCGAGCGTCGAAAGGCGGGATTCGCGAAAACTCCGCGGACGCGGATCGTCCCGGTCGCCGGGCTGACGCGATTGTCTACGAAGTCGATATAACCCAGTTTGGGATATCCCTCGTCGGTGGCGAGTCCCATTTCGACCGCAAACGTTTCCTTGTCGTCGGTCTCGCCTGGCT
>JAYSMB010000151.1:0-3300 GCA_043725065.1 Burkholderiales bacterium | reverse complement strand
TCGCTGCCTTCCTGTGCGGCAAGCATGCCCAAGCCTTCCCGAGTTTCGGATCCGAGCGCACCGGCGCGCCGGTGGTGGCCTTCTGCCGCATTGCTGACACACCCATTCGGCTGCGCGAACCGGTCATGACGCCCGATGCGCTGATCATCCAGGACCCGACGCTGCTGCACCAGGTCGACGTCTTCAGCGGTGTTCGGCACGATGGCTACATCGTCATCAACACCGCCAAGAGCTTCGACGCGCTCGGCATCGGCAACTTCGTGAAGGGCTTTCGGCCTGAGCGCCTGTTGACGGTGCCGGCGACGGAGCTCGCGCTCGAACACGTCGGCCGGCCGGTGCCGAACGCCGCCTTGCTCGGCGCCTTCGCCGCGCTGTGCGGCGTCATCACCCTCGACGCCTTGCTCGCCGCCATCAAAGCCAAGTTCGCGGGTGCCGTAGCGCAGGGCAACATGGCCGCGGCCGTCGAAGCCCACCGCATCGTGCTCGACCCGGAACGGCTAGCACCGGCTCACCATGTTTGAGCAGTGCGAAGGCTCGCACGCGGTCGCGCATGCGGTGGCGATGTGCCGCCCCGAAGTGATCTGCGCCTACCCGATCTCGCCGCAGACCCACATCGTCGAGGGACTGAGCGAAATGGTGAAGACCGGTGCGCTCGCGCCCTGCGAGTTCATCAACGTCGAGTCCGAATTCGCTGCAATGAGCGTGGCGATCGGCGCCTCGGCCGCGGGCGCGAGGGCCTACACCGCGACCGCCAGCCAAGGGATCCTGTTCATGGCCGAGGCGGTCTACAACGCCTCGGGCCTCGGCTTGCCGATCGTGATGACGGTGGCCAACCGAGCGATCGGCGCGCCGATCAACATCTGGAACGATCACACCGACAGCATGGCGATGCGCGACGCCGGCTGGATCCAGATGTTCGCCGAATCGAACCAGGACGCGCTCGACCTGCACATCCAGGCCTTCCGCATCGCCGAGGAGCTGTCGCTGCCGGTGATGGTATGCATGGACGGCTTCATCCTCACCCACGCCTATGAGCGAGTCGATCTGCCCGAGCAGGCGCAGGTGGACCGATTCCTGCCGCCCTACGAGCCGCGCCAGGTGCTCGACCCGAGCGAGCCGGTGAGCATCGGCGCGATGGTTGGCCCCGAGGCGTTTACCGAGGTGCGCTATCTTGCGCACGCGAAGCAGCTGCAAGCGTTGCAGCTGATGCCGCGGGTGGCGGAAGAATTCAAGCAGGTGTTCGGGCGCGAAGCGGGTGGCTTGATCAGTACCTATCGCAGCGGGGACGCCGACACGCTTGTGGTCGCGCTCGGCTCCGTGCTCGGCACGATCAAGGACACGATCGATGAAATGCGTGACGAGGGTCACCGCATCGGCGCAATCGGCATCACATCGTTCCGGCCCTTCCCGATCGCCGCGCTGGGCACTGCGCTGAGCCACGCGAAGCGGGTCGTCGTCGTCGAGAAGTGCTTTGCGGTGGGCATCGGCGGCATCGTCTCTCGCGACGTGCGCATGGCCCTGCACGAGCGGCCGCAGCCGGTCTTCGCCGTGGTGGCCGGACTCGGCGGACGCGCGATCACGAAGAGCTCGCTGCGCCGCGTGTTCCGCGATGCGACGGCCGACAAGCTCGGGGCGCTGACCTTCCTCGATCTCGACTGGGACATCGTCAACCGCGTGCTCGAGCGGGAAAAGGTCCGGCGCCGCTCCGGCCCGGTGGCCGAAGGCGTACTGCGCGACATCGGCGTCGTCGCTTCACGGATCGGATGAGGGCAGTGCGATAGAGCAAAGCATGATGGAACAGACCGTCGTCAAGTTCTACCAGACGGGCACGTTCACCGTCGGCAACCGCTTGCTGGCGTCCGAGCAGCGCACCGTGCAGGCGAACACGCAGCGCACCAACTCGCTGAATTCGGGACACCGCGCCTGCCAGGGCTGCGGCGAGGCGCTGGGCGCGCGCTACGCGATCGACGCCGCGATGAACGCGACCGAGGGCCAGCTGATCGCCGCCAACGCGACCGGCTGCCTCGAGGTGTTCTCCACCCCCTACCCGGAGACCTCGTGGCAGATCCCGTGGATCCATTCGCTGTTCGGCAACGTCGCGGCGGTGGCCACCGGCATCGCGGCCGCCATGCGCGTCAAGGGCCGCGAACACGTGCGTGTCGTGGCCCAAGGCGGCGACGGCGGCACGACCGACATCGGCTTTGGCTGTCTCTCGGGCATGTTCGAGCGCAACGACGACGTGCTCTACATCTGCTACGACAACGAGGCTTACATGAACACCGGCGTGCAGCGCTCGTCGGCCACGCCGCCGGCGGCGCGCACGGCGACGACCCCGGCGGTCGGTGCGCATCCGGGCAACACGTTCGGCCAGGGCAAGAACCTGCCGCGGATCGCGATGGCGCACGAGATCCCTTACGTCGCAACGGCCACCGTGGCCGACCTGCACGACCTCGAGCACAAGGCGCGCACGGCCATGGCGATCCGTGGCGCGCGCTACATCCACATCTTCGTGCCGTGCCCGCTCGGCTGGGGCTCGGCCTCGCACGACACCATCCGGCTCGCGCGCCTCGCACAGGAGAGCGGGCTCTTCCCGGTGTTCGAGGCGGTGTACGGCGAAGTGACGCAGGTCTCGAAGATCCGCCGACACGTGCCCGTCGAGGAGTACCTGAAGCCGCAGCGCCGCTTCGCGCACCTGTTCGGCAAGGAACCGGACGTCGCGACCATCGCGCGACTGCAAGCGACGGCCGATCGCAACATCGAGCGCTACCACCTGATCGATTCCGAGGCTTGACCATGCAAAAGCCTTTCGCGATCACGCTCGACGTCGGCTCCTCGCTCGCCAACCACACCGGCTCGTGGCGCACCGAGCGCCCGGTGTACCTGCACCGTCTGCCGCCGTGCAACCAGGAATGCCCGGCTGGCGAGGACATCCAGGGCTGGCTCTTCCACGCCGAGTCGGGCGACTACCAAACCGCCTGGCGTCACCTGGTTCGGGACAATCCTTTCCCGGCGATCATGGGTCGCGTTTGTTATCACACCTGTGAGAGCCAGTGCAATCGAGGCCGGATCGACTCGCCGGTCGGCATCAACTCGGTCGAACGCTTTCTCGGTGACGAGGCGATCAGGCAGGGCTGGAGATTCGATGCGCCCGCGGCGAGCTCGGGCAAGCATGTGCTGGTGGTCGGCGCCGGGCCGTCGGGCTTGTCGGCGGCATACCACCTCGTCCGCCTCGGCCACCGTGTGACGGTCTATGAAGCCGGTCCGAAGCCGGGCGGGATGATGCGTTTCGGCATTCCGAAA
>JAYSMB010000150.1:0-4097 GCA_043725065.1 Burkholderiales bacterium | reverse complement strand
CCGCGCCCCCTCGGCGGGCAGCGCCGCGGCGCAAGCCGCAAGCGTGGGGGCTTCATTTCGCGAGCCACGCCTCGGCCAGCCGCACCCAGAGCGAACCGCCAAGCGGGATCAGGTCGTCGTTGAAGTCGTAGCTCGGGTTGTGCAGCATGCACGGTCCCATGCCGTGGCCGCCTTCGCGGTGCGAGCCGTCGCCGTTGCCGATCAGGAAATAGCAACCGGGCTTCTCGAGCAGGAAGTAGCTGAAATCTTCCGAGCCCATGGTCGGCTCGAACTCGTGCACGTTGTCGGCGCCGACCATCTCGGTCATGACCTTGCGCGCGAATGCGGTCTCGTCGGGATGGTTGATTGTCGGCGGGTAGTTGCGCTTGAACTCGAACTCACAGGTCGACTCGAAGGCCGCGCAGGTCGCCTCGGCCACGGTCTCCATGCGCCGTTCGATCAGGTCGAGCAGCTCATGCGTGAAGGTGCGCACCGTGCCCCGAATCTCGCAGCTGTCGGGAACGACGTTGGTCGCTTCGCCGGTGTGGATCATGGTCACCGAGATCACGCCCGGATCGATCGGCCGCTTGTTGCGGCTGATGATGGTCTGGAACGCCTGCACCATCTGGCAGGCGACGGGCACCGGGTCGATGCCGTTGTGCGGCATGGCCGCATGCGAGCCCTTGCCGTGGATGACGATGCGGAACTCGTTGCTCGAGGCGAATGCCGGGCCGCTCTTCAACGCGAACTGGCCGGCCTTCATGCCCGGCCAGTTGTGCGCGCCGAACACCGCCTCCATCGGGAACTTGTCGAAGATGCCGTCCTTGATCATCTCGCGTGCGCCGCCACCGCCTTCTTCGGCCGGCTGGAAGATCAGGTAGACCGTGCCGTCGTAGTTGCGATGCTTCGACAGATGCTTGGCCGCTGCGAGCAGCATCGCGGTATGGCCGTCGTGCCCGCATGCGTGCATCTTGCCGGCGTGGGTGCTCTTGTGAGCGAACTCGTTGTGCTCGGTCATCGGCAGGGCGTCCATGTCGGCGCGCAGGCCGACGGCGCGATCGCTGGTGCCGTTTTTCAGGATCGCGACGATGCCGGTGGTGGCCATGCCGCGGTGGATCGGGATACCCCAATCGGTGAGCTGCTTGGCGATCACATCCGAGGTGCGCTTTTCCTCGAAGCAGAGCTCGGGATGGGCATGGATGTCGCGCCGCAGCGCGGCGATCTGCGCCGCGTCGGCGAGGATGGACTCGATGACTTGCATGCCATGGCTCCTCTCGCAGGGCGCGTGTCACGTGCCTGGGCGCCGGATGCCGGCGTTCGAGTCAGTTTACCCGTCGACCGCGAATGTGACGCGGCGAGTCATCGGTCGACAGACCCTAGCGCCGGAGCCGCCCGTCACTCGTCAGGATCACGAGGTCGACATACTTGGAAGCGCCATGTTTTTGCGGGCTGAAGTCGACGACGAAGCCGCCGAGATTGAAGTCGCGCATCGATTCGAGTCCGGTGATCAGGTTCTCCGCCGAGGCGTTGTTGCCACCCCGGCGCAAGCCTTCGACGAGTGTCTTGGCCGCGGCAAAGCCTTCGATGCTGCTGTAGTTGGGTGCGAACTTGTCGCCGAGTCCGGCCTCGCCGGCGCTCAGGTACTCGTACGCCAGCGGGGTGAGCGGCGCGAACGGGTAGGGCATGACTTGGCTGACGACCACGCCTCGCGCGTCGGCGCCGAGTTCCTTCGACAGGGCCTGCGTGCCGACGAACGAGACGTTGTAGAGGTTGCCGTTGAAGCCGGCCTTGCGGGCCGCGCGGATGAACGCCGCGCAGGACCGGTATGCGCTGATCTGGACGATCGCATCGGGCTTGCCGGCCATGATCGACTTGACCGCGGCGTCGACCTCGACCGGGTTTCGCTCGACCGTGCCGAGCGCGACCGGCTCGAGCCCGAGCGGCTTCAGGGCCCGGGTCACGCCTTCGAGACCGGCCTTGCCGTAGCTGTCGTTCTGGTACATCACAGCGATGCGATTGATGCCGGCGAAGGTCAGATGCTTGACGATCTCGGCCGTCTCGTCGAAGTACGAGGCGCGGACGTGGAAGGCATAGCGGTTGAAGGGCGATCGCAGCGCCTCGGCGCCGGTGAAGGGCGCGATCCACGGCACCCGCGCCGCGGTGGCGAGCGGCAGCGCGGCAAGTCCGGTCGGTGTTCCGACATAGCCGAACAGGGCGAACACGCCGTCGTCGATCAGTTTTTTCGTGTTCTCGGCGCAGCGGTCGGGCTCGTAGCCGTCGTCCAGGCTCAGCAACTCGACCGGCCGGCCGTTGATGCCGCCGCGCGCATTGGTCCGGTCGAATAGCAGTTGCGCACCGATCCTGAACTGTTCGCCGAGCGCGCTGGCCGGACCGGAGAACGCGGCCGACTGACCGAGGACGATCTTGCGCGCCTGCTGTATCGGTGCTGCGACGCCGATCGAACTCAGCCCGAACCCCGCTGCCGCTTGGAACAGTTGGCGCCGCCGGATCATGCAGTCTCCCTCGCCGATGGGGAGGTGAAAATCGCCTTGGCCCTCCGGTCGGTTCGGAGCATACGCGCCGGAACAGCGCCGGGCGCACGTCGATCGCCTCGGATCGAGGAGCCGGCGCCGGGTCTGTGCAATAGTCCCGAGGTGAAACCCACAATCGTCCGCGCCGCCTGCCCGCACGACTGTCCGGACACCTGCGCCATGCTCGTCACGGTCGAGAACGGACGGGCGATCAAGGTTCACGGCAATCCGGACCATCCGCCGACACACGGGTCGCTTTGCACCAAGGTTTCGCGATATCCGGAGCGCACGTATCACGCCGGGCGTGTGCTGCATCCCATGAAGCGGGTCGGGCCCAAAGGCAGCGGCCGATTCGAGCGCGTGAGCTGGGACGCGGCGCTGGCCGACATCGCCGCGCGGCTCGCGAAGGTCGCTGGACCGCACGGCGCGAACGCGGAAGCGATCGTCCCCTACAGCTATGCCGGAACGATGGGACTCGTGCAGGGCGAGAGCATGGCCGCGCGCTTCTTCCATCAGCTCGGCGCTTCGCTGCTCGACCGCACGATCTGCTCGTCGGCCGGCGGCGAAGCGCTGGCCGCGACCTATGGCGCGAAGGTCGGCATGCACACCGAACACTACGCCGAAAGCCGCCTCATCGTCATCTGGGGCAGCAACTCGATCACCTCGAACCTGCACTTCTGGACTTATGCGCAGCAAGCCAAGCGGGCCGGTGCGAAGCTGATCTGCATCGACCCGCGCCGCACCGAGACAGCCGAGAAATGCCACGAGCACATCGCCTTGCTTCCGGGCACCGACGGTGCGCTTGCGCTGGGCCTGATCCACGAGCTGATCGCCCACGACCGGCTCGACCACGACTACATCGAGCGTCATACCGAAGGCTGGCCGCTGCTCCGCGAGCGTGCGCTGGCGTGGCCGCCCGAGCGGGTGGCGGCGGTGTGCGGCATTTCGGCGGACGCCGTGCGCTCGCTGGCGTATGACTACGGCACGATCAAGCCGGCCGCCATCCGCCTCAACTACGGTATGCAGCGCGCACGCGGCGGCGGCAACGCGGTGCGGCTGGTCGCGATCCTGCCGTGCCTGGTCGGCGCGTGGCGACACCGGGCGGGCGGCATGTTGCTCTCGGCCTCCGGCTGGTTTCGCCAGGCCAGAAACGACGCGGCGCTGCAGCGCCCGGACCTGCTCGGTGCACGCAGGCCGCGGACGATCAACATGAGCACGATCGGCGACGATCTCCTGCGCGAGGCCGGCGACGTGTTCCCCGACGGCTCTCGGTTCGGGCCGAAGATCGAAGCACTGATCGTCTACAACAGCAACCCGGTGGCGGTCGCTCCGCAGTCGGTGCGGGTCGCGGAAGGATTTGCGCGCGAAGACCTGTTCACCGTCGTTCTCGAGCACTTTATGACCGACACCGCCGACCTCGCCGACTACGTGCTGCCGGCGACGACGCAGCTCGAGCACCTCGACGTGCATACGAGCTACGGCCACACCTATGCGCTGGTCAACGAGCCGGCGATCGCGCCGCTCGGCGAGGCGAAGCCGAACACGGAGATCTTTCGCGCGCTGGCGGCGTGCATGGGCTTGGCCGAT
>JAYSMB010000149.1:0-4889 GCA_043725065.1 Burkholderiales bacterium | reverse complement strand
CAGCATCGCGTCGACAAACGCCCAGAGCCCGTCGCGCGCGTACTGAAGCATGAGCACGAGCAGCACGCCGAAAACGATGATCTCGTAGTTGCCGCTGGTGCCCATGAGGCGCGGCAGCCAGACCTGGAGCTGGTCCTTGAGCACCTGCACGACACCGGCGCCGATCAGCGCGCCCCACACGTAGCCGACGCCGCCCAGCACCGCCATGAACAGGTACTCGATGCCCATGTTCAGGCCGAAGGGCGAAGGATTGACGGTGCGCTGGAAGTGCGCGAACAGCCAGCCCGAAATGCTTGCGAGCATCGCCGCGAGCACGAACGCCGTGACTTTGGTGCGGAAGGTGTCGACGCCCATCGCCTCGGCCATCGTCGAGCCGCCCTTGACGGAGCGCAGCGCGCGGCCGGTGCGCGAATCGAGCAGATGGGTCACGGCAAGCGATGCGAAAAAGACGATGGTCCAGAGCGGGTAGAAAAAGGTGCGACCGGTGTTGAGCGATTTGCCGAAGAAGGTGATCGCCGGAATGCCGAGCAGGCCGTCGTACTTGCCCAGGAAGTCGAGGTTGCCGAGCAGGTAGAACAGCGACAGACCCCAGGCGATGGTAGCCAGCGGCAGGAAGTGGCCCGACATGCGCAGCGTGATCCAGGCCAGCAGCAGCGCGGCAACGCCGGTGATGGCCAGGCCGATCCAGACCGTGAGCCATGGCGACATGCCGTAGGTGAGCGTCAGATACGCCGCGGTGTACGCGCCCATGCCGACGAACGCCGCCTGGCCGAACGAGGTGAGCCCGGCGATGCCCGTGAGCAGCACGAGGCCGAGCACGACCAGCGTGTACAGGCCGATGTAGTTGGCCTGAGTGATCCAGAACTCGCTGTTGTCCGGCGTGAGCACGGGCACCAGCGCCAGCACGATGGCGAAGACGACGAGGGCGACGGTGCGCAAGCTCATCGCTCACCCCCCGCCCTCTCCCGCTTCGCGGGCGAGGGAGCCCACCCCCTCTGCCGCGTGCGGGAGAGGGCCGGGGTAAGGGCGGTCGCGAATCCCCTCACTGCTCGTCCTCGTCATCGTGGCCGCGCTGGAACGAACGCCAGAGCAGCACCGGAATGATCACCGTGAAGACGATGACTTCCTTGAACGCGCTCGCGTAGAAGGAGCTGAAGCTTTCGAGCACGCCGACCAGCAGCGCGCCCAGCGCCGCCGCCGGATAGCTCGCGAGCCCGCCGAAGATCGCGGCGACGAAGCCTTTGAGGCCGATCAGGAAACCCGAGTCGTAGAAGATCGTCGTCGTCGGCCCGATCAGCAGGCCCGAGAGTGCGCCGATGAACGCGGCCAAGCCGAAGCTCAGCTTGCCGGCGCCCGAGGTCGAGATACCCATGAGCCGCGCGCCGAGGCGGTTGACGGCAGTCGCGCGCAAGGCCTTGCCGCGCAAGGTGCGCTCGAAGAACAGGAACAGGCCGACGATGAGAACGATCGAGGCGATGAAGATGATCACCGTCTGACCCGAGAGCGTGATCGCGCCGGCCGAGAAGCGCTGGTCCCAGAAGCTCGGATTGCGAAAGCCCTCGGCGCCGAAGAAGACCAGGCCCAGGCCCGTGAGTGCGAAGTGCACGCCGACCGAGACGATCAACAGCACCAGCACGGTCGCGTCGGCCAGGCGCTGATAGGCCAGGCGATAGACCAGCGGCCCGAGCAGCGTGACGATGGCCAGCGTGAGCGCGCTTTGCACCAGCAGATGCAGCTTGAGCGGTGCCGCCCACACGGTCAGCGCGGCGACGATGGCCGGCGCCACCAGCGTTCCCAACGCGCCGCGCAGCATCGCGGTCGCGGGCAGCCCGCGCCGGATCGCGTCGACCAGATCGATCAGCGCCGCGACCACGGCCAGGGCGACCAGCAGCCACACCGTTCCCGGCACCTTGCCGAGCTGCAAGAGCGCCAGCGTCAGCGCGCCATAGGCGACGAACTCGCCTTGCGGGATGAAGATGACCCGCGTGACCGCGAACACGAGCACCGTCGCCAGCGCCAGCAACGCATAGACGGAGCCGTTGGTGACGCCGTCTAGCGCGAGGATGCCGGCAGTGGAGAGATCCATGGGTTGCGGAAACCGGGTTCAGAAGACGCCCGGGGCGGCTCAGGACGATAGCGTCAGTTCACGACCTGCCAGTCGCCGTTCACGACCTTCAGCAAGACTCCCGTTTCGGGCGTGTAGCCGAAGTGATCGGCCGCGGTCCAATTCAGGACGCCTTGCGACACCGGCGTGCTGCCCATCGTCTCGAACGCGTCTTTCAACGCGGCGCGGAACTCGGGCGTCCCGGGCTTGCCCTTCTTCAACGCCAGCGGTACCGCCTTCCGCAGAACCAGCACGACGTCGAACGCGTGGGCGGCGAACTGGTTCGCCGAGCCCTTGCCGTTGGCTTTCTCGAACTCGCTCTTGAACTGCATGCCGAGCACCTTGCTGGCGTTCGACTCGGGCAGCTTCTCGGCAACCACTGCCGGCCCCGACGACACGAACGAGCCCTCGACGTCGGCGCCGCCGACCCGGATCAGGTCCATCGTGGCCGCGCCGTGCGTCTGGTAGATCTTGCCCTTCGGGTAGCCGCGCTCGACCAGCGCACGATGCGGCATGGCCGCGCCGCTGCCCGAAGCGACGACCAGGACGGCGTCGGGGTTGGCGGCGGTGATCTTCAGCACCTGGCCCGTGACCGCGGTGTCGCTGCGCGCGAAGCGTTCCACCGCGACCTGCTTGATGCCGGCCTTCTCGGCGAGCGGCGTGATGTCCTTCAGCCAGGCTTCGCCATACGCGTCGGCGTAGCCGATGAAGCCGTAGCTCTTGACGCCCAGCTTCTTCCAGTGCTCGACGATCGGGATCGCCATCACCGCCGTCGACTGCGGCATGCGGAACGACCAGCCGCCGCGACCCTCGGGCAGGTTCACCGGCGAGAGCATCAATTGCACCGTCTTGCCTTCGGCGGCGACGTCGGCCATCGCCGCGGCGACCGGCGTGGCGACCGAGCCGACGATGACGTCGACCTTGTCCTCGGTGATGAAGCGGCGCGTGTTCTTGACGGCAATCGTCGGATCGGTGGCGTCGTCGAGGACGATGACGTTGAGCTTTTCACCGGCGATCGCGGTCGGCCACAGGGCGATGCCGTTCTTGGTCGGGATGCCGAGCGCCGAGGTGGGCCCGGTGAGCGAAATGCTCACGCCGATCGTGAGGTCGGCCATCGCTGAGTTCGCGCCACAGGCGAGCAAGAGCGAGGCGGCGAGGCGAGTCAGAGTTTGCTTCATCGGTGTCTCCGGTTGTAGAAAATCGCTGTCATCCTGGGCGAAGCGAAGGATCTCGGCCCGCGATGAGATCCTTCGCTTCGCTCGGGATGACTGTTCGTCAACTGCACAAGGCCTTGATGTCTTCGGGAATCGGCATCGCCCGCAGGCGATCGGGGTTGTCGGCGTCGCGACGCACGAAGACGCGCGTTTCGGTTCCTTCGCAGATCAGCGTCGCGCCGCGCATGACGCGGTGGCGCTGCACGAACACCTTGGCGCGCCACTCGTCGATGCTGGTCGAGATCTCGAGTTCCTCGGCATAGGTCGCGGCGGTGACGAACTTGGTCGCGATCTCGAGCAGCGGCGTGCCGACGATGCCGCGCGTCTTCTCCAGCTCGCGCCAGGGCGGCACGCCGCACTGCATGAAGAACGAGAGCGCGGCGGCGTCCATCCAGCGCTGGAAGTTGGGATAGAAAACGATGCCGGCCGGGTCGCAGTCACCGAACTGGATGGTCACGCGGAACTGCGTCGTCTTGGCCACGGTGCGCTTCAGTGAGCCTGGGGCAGGATCACGTCCTTGCCGCTGCCGATGTACATGCGGATGACATCGGCGTCGCGATGCGTGAGCACCGCACGCTGGTTGATCGAGCCCTTGTCGGTGATCTCGCCGCGGTCGATCGAGGGCGGCCCGGCAAGCACCAGCGCGCGCGCCACGCGCGTCGAGCTGCCGCTGCCGGTGGAATGCATCACATCGACCAGGCGCTGGAAAAACGCACGCAATTTTTCGTTCGCGAGCACCTGCTTCACTGGTGCGTCGGCGGCAAGCTCGGCGAACGCGCGGCAGGCATCGAGACGCGGAAACAGCAAGATGCCGATCTCGCCGCGGTTGATGCCGGCGATGACAACGTCTTGTACCAGCGGGTCACCGGCGGCGATGATCTTGGCGCGCAGCGGACCGACCGAGACGAAGGTGCCGGTCGAGAGCTTGAAGTCCTCGGCGATGCGGCCGTCGAACGTGAAGCCGCGCTCGGGATGCGCTGGATCCATCGGCCTGGCGGCGTCGCCGCTGCAGTAGAAACCTTCGGCGTCGAAGCACTCGGCCGTCTGCGCCGCGGCACGCCAGTAGCCCGGCGTGACGTTGGGGCCGCGATAGCGCACTTCTTTCTTGTCGCCAGTCGGCACGAGTTTCAGTTCGAGGCCCGGTGCCGGCAAACCGATGTGGCCCGACTTCACTTCGTACGCATTGGCGCAGATCGCGAACGGCGCCGTCTCGGTCATGCCCAGGCCGGTGAGCATGCGAATGCGCTCGCCGCATTCCTGCTCGGCCAGGCGATCGAGCTTGTCCCAGACCGGCTGCGAAAGCCCGGCACCGGAAAAGAAGAACATCTTGACGCGGCTGAAAAGCGTCTTGCGCAGCACCGCGTCGGTCTCGAGCGCGTTGGCGATCTCCTCGAAGCCCTTGGGCACGTTGAAGTAGATCGTCGGCGCGATCTCGCGCAGGTTGCGCAAGGTCTCGCCGATCAGCGCCGGCGTAGGCTTGCCTTCGTCGATGTAGAGCGTGCCGCCGTTGTAGAGCGTGATGCCGATGTTGTGGTTGCCGCCGAAGGTGTGGTTCCAGGGCAGCCAGTCGA